>NZ_JBEOWM010000010.1:0-168880 GCF_040296045.1 Streptomyces sp. NPDC002490
TTTTGCTGCAGAATCCTCACAATTATAAAAACTAGGGGGGGGGGGGCGGGGGGGCCGGGGGGGGGGGGGCGGGGCCCGCCCCCCCCCCCGCCCGCCACCGGGGCTCACTTCAGGTACACCAGGCCGTCCGTGGTGATGGCGGGGCGGCCCCGGGTGCCCTTCACCACGATCTTGACCGTGTGCCGTGCGGCGGACGACCAGTTCTGGGTCCAGATCGCGTCGCGGTACTTGGTGGCGGAGGACTTGAGGTCGACCGTCTTGGCGAGACGGCCGTCCACGAAGACGTCGATCTGGCCGGAGGTCGCCGCGCGGGAGACCACCAGGGCGGCGGAGCGGCCGGTGAACGTCCAGGTCAGCGAGGCGTTCTTGGTCGCGGAGGAGAGTGACTTGCCGCCGAGGTAGCTACCGGAGGACTTGGTGGACCAGGTGCCGGTCCGCTTGGCGGAGGACTCCTGGAGGATCATCGGGGTCCCGGCGAGGGAGGCGGCCGCGGTGTTGCCGGCCTGGTCGTGCGCGGTCATGGACCAGGTGGTCGCCGTGCCCGACTTCGCGGTGTGCGCGGCGCTGGTGGTCGTCGGGGCGTAGGTCCGGGCGCTGGGCGAGGTCAGGCGGACCTCCTTGAGGGCCGCCGTGTCGGTGGCCTTCCAGGACAGGGTCAGCGGTACGGCGGCCGTGTTCACGGTGCCGCCGCGCAGCGCCAGCTTCGGCTTGGTGGTGAAGGAGGGGGCCGTGGTGTCGACGGTCACGGTCGCCGTCGCGGAGGTGGTCGTCTGCCCGGAGATGTGGGTGGCCCGGACCTGCACCTTGTGGGAGCCGCGGGCCAGCGTCGCCTTCGCCGAGGTGGCGGTGCCCGTGGTGGTGGCGACGACCTTGCCGTTCACCAGCAGCTCGTGGCGACGGACGAACGCGGTCGGCGTGGACACCGACCAACGCACCGTCACCGCACCCTTGGTGTAGTGGGTCGAGCCGGCCTTGCCGGCGCCCGTCACCGAGGTGATGGCGAGTCCGCCGACCTTGCCGCCCGCGTAGCTGCGGATGGCGGGCAGCTGTGCGTACAGCTGCCCGCCGGGGCAGACGGTGTTGAAGCCGTCGCGGTGGCCCGAGATCCGGGGGAAGGAGTACGACCGGCCTGAGACGAACGCGGTGCCGGCGTGGCTGCGGCCGCCTGCCCCGGCCTTGAGCTGGACGGTGCCGGTCGGGTCGGCCCGGTACTGGCCGAGCTTCCACGCGGCCACGCGGGCGACGGAGGTGACGGCCGCGGCGGGGGCGGCCTGCCGGTCGTAGCTGCCGATGACGGCGATGCCGGCGGCCTCCCGGTTGAAGCCGTAGGTGTGCGCGCCGAGCACCGGCAGGTCGACGCCGCCCTTGCGGCCCTCGAACACGGTGCCGCACCGGTCGACCACGAAGTTGTAGCCGAGGTCCTTCCAGCCCTGGCTCTTCACGTGGTACGCGTGCAGGCCCCGCATGATCTTGGGGGAGTCGGCACAGGAGTAGTCGCTGGTCTGCGCGGTGTGGTGGACGAAGACGGCCTTCACGTCCGGGTTGTACTCGGGCCCCTCGGTGCTGAGGGTCTCGTCGGCGCCCCAGGTGGCACGTGTCATCACCGAAGGCTTGGGCGCGCTGGACGGCGGGGCCGGCGGAGCGGACGGTCCACTGCTCGGCGGGGGCGAGGCCGGGGCGGAGGTCGAGGACCGCGGGGCGGGGGCGGAGGACGTCGGCGCCGACGGGGTGGTGCCGGTGGTCGGCGGCGCGCTGGTCGGCGCGTCCGCGCCGGGGTCGTTCGGGGTGGGCTCGACGGTCGGCGGGGTGGCTGCCGGGGCCGAGGACTCCGCACCGGGCGCGGGTGGCACGGCCGGGTCGCCCGGCGGGGTCTCGGGAGCCACGGAGGCGGACGTCTCGGGCGCGCCCGGCTCGGTGGCCGGGGGCGACGCGGGTTCACCGGTCACTGCGAACGCCGCGGGTTCCAGCTCGGTCACCACGGTGCCGTCCGAGGCCGCCCGCGCGTTGGTCACCCGGGCGTCGCCCGGCCCCTCGCCCGGGTCGACCATGTCCAGTCGGAGCCCTTCGGGCAGGCCGGTGCGGGTGGTGCCGGCCCGGGTCAACCGCACCTCCACCCCGTCGGACGGGCCGACCCAGCGGGGCTCGCTGGCGCCGCGCAGCCCCGGCCGGCCGCCTCCGTCGTTGCGGGTCTCGGCCTCGGTGTCGACGCCGACCCACGGGGTCCACCGGCCGGTGGCGGTGGTGCGGGTGCGCACCTCGATGGTGCCGTCGAGTCGGACGTCGGGATCGGTCCAGGTGACGCCGAGCAGGCTGAACGGCTCGGTGGTGCGCTGGGCGAGGGCGGCGGAGCGCCCATCGGAGGAACGTTTCAGCGCGGCCCGGTGCACATCCGTCTCGACCGGGCCCCGCGCGGTCCTCCCGCGGTCGTCGCCCGGATCGGCAGGGGCCTCGCCGCCCAGGCCCTGGACGGTGAGCACTCCGGCCACCGTCGCGGTCGCCACGGCTGCGGCGATCCAGAGCGTGCGTTGCGGTTTCACGTCGTTCCCCCCGGTGAGAAGGCGTCCGACCCGGGTGTGGGACGGACGGAATCCAGCGGACGGCACACGGTGTCCGACGCGCTGTCGCCCACCGGGCGCGCCGCGGACGGCTCCCGGGAGGTGCCCGGGTGCGCACTGACGGTGGCGATGACGGGTCGATGGTGACGAATCGGTGAAATCGGTGGAGATCGTGCGCCGTGGTGCGAAGCGATACTCTCAGACTGTTGATCGTCTTTGCCACAGGGGTCACACAGGCGATCGAACGGGGCGGCAACACGTCAGTTCAGGGACGGGTCACCCGGACCGTGTAGTCGCCGGAGGCGTCGATGCCGCCGACCGCCACCCGCACCCCCGACTCCGGGTCGTGGAAGGTCTCCCCGGGGGCGAAGGGGGCGTCCGACAGTTCGGCGTGCACATTGGGCGACCGGGTGCAGCCACCGCTGTCGCGGGCCGCGTCGTACACGGTCACCGGCCCGCGCCCGGTGTCGACGGAGGCGTCCACCCGGTACACGAGCACGCCCGCCTTGCAGACGGCCTCGTCGTTGCCCTCGCCCGTGCGCACCTCGACCGCGATGCCGGAGGCGTCGCCCAAGGGGACGAACACCAGCTTCTCGCCGCCGGTGCGGGCCAGCGGGGACAGGACGTACTCCAGGGTGCCCCGGCCCGAGACGCAGTTGACCTGGTCGTCGTCCAGCCACCTCAGCTTCCACTTGTGCCAGCCCAGGAAGTCGTTGTTGGCGCCCCAGTCCTCGCTCATGATGTCCCAGTGGCCGACCGCGCCGCCGCCCTCCTGGGTGTAGAGGTCGGGCAGCCCGAAGACGTGCCCGTTCTCGTGCGGCAGCACCCGGAAGCCGGTCTCCCCGTACGAGCCCGAACCGTCGTCCTGCCGGCTGTACACGAACGACGCGTTCGCGACCGGCACGCCGTCCGCGACCGGCGCCTCGTGGTTGCCCGCGAACGTCACCGACAGGACGGTCTCCAGCGCGGACGGCCCGGCGTTCGGCGTCGTCAACACGTTCACCAGGTCGTACTCCCCGAAGTCCACCTCCGGGTCCGAGGCCGTCACGATGTCGTCCACCAGTTGGCGGTAGCCGGGCTCGAACGGGGCCCCGCGCTCTATCCCGTACTCGGCGAACGACCGCGGCATCCGCAGCCAGTCCTTCACCGGCGCTTCGGGGCGGTACTCCAGCCGTCCGTACGAACTGGTCGCGAACCACTCCCGGGTCTGCGGGAAGAACTCCGCGAGCCGCTGCGCCGCCGTCCCCTCGCCCGGCGCGTCCGGGAAGTCGACCATCAGGTTCAGCGCCCGGACCGTCCCCGTGGACCGCGCGTACCCGGACGGGGTGGGCACCCCCTCCGACAGTTGGACGTCGAGCGCGCCACTGATCATGCAGGGGCCGATCGTGGCGCCGCGCGAGGACTGGGCGCTCGGCCCGGAGGCGGTCGGCGAGCCGGGGGAGAGCCGTCCGGTGCTCGCCGAGGTGGTGACCGCGAGCGTGAGCGCCGTGACCGAGGCGAGGAACGCCGCGCGGCGCGGGCCGCGTATCCGGCGGCAGGACGGCTGCATACGTGGGCCTTCCCCTCGCGGCAGCCGTTCGGTCCGAGGCTGCGCCCTCTGCCCACCCTGTGCCGCGGGGACCGGGCGCGCGCGCTGGGCGGGCCCGATCGTGGGTTCCGCGCCCGCGGCACCCTCCCTCCCCCCGGTGTGGTGCAGGTCACGTTCCGTCGAGAAATAAGTGGGGAGCGACTCCCCGTTTGAGCTAGTGTTCCGGCGAAGCGGGGAGAAAGCCCCCGTTTCACGGGGTTGCGCGGAGGACCGCGGACGCCCCGGAACGGCCCGACCGGTCGACGTGGACCGGACGGCAGCCCACGGGCGGTCCGCACCGCCCCCGCACCAGCCCGCCGAGCGCGTGAAGGAGTACGCAAGTGGCCGTCACGACCCGTGCGCCCCGCTCCACCTCCCGCCCGCGGGCCGACGCCCTGCGCAACCGCGAGCGCATCGTCATCGCCGCCCGGGAACTCTTCGTCGAGAAGGGTCCCCAGGTCCGCTTCGACGAGATCGCCCGCCGTGCCGGCGTCGGCAACGCCACGGTGTACCGGCACTTCCCCGACCAGGGGGCGCTGGTCCACGGCGTGATGTGCCACGTCTTCGACAGCATCTCCGCCCTCGCCGAAACCGCCCTCGCCGACGACCGCGACCCCTTCGAGGCGCTGCGCACCTTCGTGCACGAATCCGCGGTCGTCCGGACCAGCGCCCTGTGCCCCATGCTGGTCGACGGCTTCGACCACGAGCACCCCACCCTCGTCGGCGCGCGCACCCGCGTCGAGGAACTCCTCGGCGCACTCCTCGACCGGGCCAAGGCGAGCGGCCAACTCCGGCCCGACATCGCGGTCAGCGACGTCCTGCTCGCCGTCTCCCAGCTCACCCGTCCGCTCCCCGGCCGCGACGCCGCCAGCAGCCACGGGTTCGCCCGCCGGCAACTCCAGGTGTTCCTCGACGGGTTGATGGCTCCTGCACGTTCCGAACTCCCCGGCACCCCGATCACCCTGGAGGACCTACGCACCCAGCCCTGCATGCTCGGCACGACGCCCCCGAAGGACCGGTGACCGCGGCGGCCACGGCCCCACGATCGACGGCGCACCCGCGACGACGTCCTCACCGATGACGACGCCCCGCCCGGTGCCCGCACCGCCTCCCGGAGTTCCGCGCCACCCTTCCGGAGTTCCGCGCCACCCTTCCGCCGACCGGTGACCGGTCGGCGCTCCGACCCGGCCGCACGGCCGGCCTCAGGCGCGCCAGCCCCGGACCGTCCGTCCGCCTCCTGCTTCCGCCCGTCCCGTTCACCACGCCCGTCCGGCTCTCCTGCTCCGTTCGCTCTTCGAAGTCCCTAGGTGGCTACCTCCATGTCCAGAACCGCCCCGTCGCGCCCCGCGGATCCGGGTCACCCGACCCCCGACCCGATGCGGTGGAAGGCCCTCGTCTTCATCGCCCTGGCCCAGTTGATGGTCGTCCTCGACGCGACCATCGTGAACATCGCCCTGCCCTCCGCCCAACAGGACCTCGGCATATCCGACGGCAACCGCCAGTGGGTCATCACCGCCTACGCGCTCGCCTTCGGCGGTCTGCTGCTGTTCGGCGGTCGCATCGCCGACCTGTGGGGCCGCAAGAACACTTTCCTCACCGGACTCGTCGGCTTCGCCGCCGCCTCCGCCATCGGCGGCGCCGCGCAGAACGAGGCCATGCTGCTCGCCTCCCGCGCCCTCCAGGGCGTGTTCGGCGCCCTGCTCGCGCCCGCCGCGCTGTCGCTGCTCGCGGTGATGTTCACCGACGGCAAGGAGCGCGCCAAGGCCTTCGGCATCTACGGCGCCATCGCCGGTGGCGGCGGTGCCGTGGGCCTGATCCTCGGCGGTGTCCTCACCGAGTACCTGGACTGGCGCTGGACCTTCTACGTCAACATCCCGTTCGCCGTGGCCGCCGCGGTCGGCGCCTACCTCGTCATCCACGAGCCCGCGGGCGCCCGCAACCGGTCCCCGCTGGACGTCCCCGGCGTGGTGCTGTCTACGCTCGGACTCGTCGCGCTGGTGTACGGCTTCACCCGGGCCGAGTCCTCGGACTGGTCCGACCCGCTGACCGTGACCATGTTCGTCTCGGCCGCCGTGCTGCTCCTCGCCTTCGTCCTGGTCGAGGCGAAGGTGAAGGCGCCGCTGCTGCCGCTGCGGGTGCTGACCGACCGCAACCGCGGTGGCGTGTACCTGGCGCTCGGGCTCGCGGTCATCTCGATGTTCGGCCTCTTCCTGTTCCTGACCTACTACCTCCAGATCGTGAAGGGCTACTCGCCGGTCAGCACCGGCTTCGCCTTCATGCCCATGATCGTCGGCATGATCACCGGCTCCACCCAGATCGGTGCCCGACTGATGACCCGCGTGCCGGCCCGTCTGCTGATGGGCCCCGGCTTCCTGGTCGCCGCGGTCGGCATGCTGCTGCTCACCCAGCTGGACATCGACTCGTCCTACGCGGCGCTGCTGCTGCCGGCGATGCTGCTGCTCGGCCTGGGCATGGGCACGGCGTTCATGCCCGCCATGTCGCTGGCCACGCACGGGGTCGAGGCCCGGGACGCCGGTGTCGCCTCCGCGATGGTCAACACCTCGCAGCAGGTCGGCGGTGCCATCGGCACGGCGCTGCTGAACACCATCGCCGCCTCCGCCACCACCGCCTACCTCAAGGACCACGCCGCTTCGGCCACCACGCGCTCCGCGCAGGAACTCGTCGGCCTGAAGGCCATGGTCGAGGGGTACACCAGCGCGATCTGGTTCGCGGTGGGCATCCTGGTCGCCTCGGCGGTCATCTCGCTGACGATGATCAACGCCGGGCGGCCCGAGGAGGGCGGCCCGGGCGCCCCCGCCGGTGCGGGCGAGGACGCCGGGGAAGAGCTGAAGGTGCCGGTGATCGCCCACTGAGTCCGGTCGGGGACGGGCCCCGGGACGGTCGGAGCACCGGCAGTCCGGGACCCGTCCCCCAGCACGGGGGAGGGCCCGGGTGCGGGAGGAATCCGCACCCGGGCGCTCGTGCGTGCGGGGTCACCGCAGCCAGGGCAGGTCCGCTCCGGCGTCCTTCGGCTGGAGTCCCTCGGCGACGATCTCCATGATCTCGCCGAGGGACTTCTGCTGGCCGGGGGTGAGTCGGTCGAACAGGGCCTGCTGGACCGCCTCGACGTGCCCCGGCGCGGTCCGCCGCAGCACCTCGTACCCCTGGTCGGTCAGGACCGCGAACTGGCCGCGCCGGTCGGACGGACAGTCCTCACGGGTCACCCAGCCGCTCTTCTCCAGTCGGGCCACCGCATGGGACAACCGGGACCGGGTGATCTTGGCGTTCCGGGCCATCTCGGTCATGCGCAGCCTCCGCCGGGGGGCTTCGGAGAGTTGGACGAGGAAGCCGTAGTAGAGGTGCGGCATCCCGGCGTCGCGCTGGAGTTGCCGGTCGAGGTGGTCGTCGAGCAGGGTCGTCGCGCTCAGGTAGGCCTGCCAGACGCGTTGCTGCTCGTCGTCCAGCCAACGGGGTCCGTGCCCGCGTTGCGTCGGGGGTTCCGTCGACGGGCGATCGGTCGGTGGAGGAGTCGGGGCGGGGGCGTCGGGGGCGGATCGGTCCGGGAGGGCTCCGGCGGGCGCTGATCGCACGGACGGAGCGGATGCCGGTGAGGGTGCCGTGGTCATGTGTCCCACTGTACGAGCTCCTTCTTGAACGTTAAACAAAATCGTCGTACTCTCGGAGAGGAAAGCTTGAGACTTCAAATACATCGCCTCGCCGAGCCGCCCGAGACCGGGGGGCGACGAGCGCCGTCCGCCCCCGGTCCACCCCTCCGGAGTCCCGCCATGGCCACCGCCGAAACCCGCCCCGCACCCCGCTCCACGGACCGCATGCCCGCGCTCTACCTCAGCCACGGGGCGCCCCCGCTCGCCGACGACGCCGTATGGCCCGGCCAACTCGCCGCCTGGTCCGCCGACCTGCCGAAGCCCCGGGCGATCCTGATCGTCTCCGCCCACTGGGAGGAAGCCCCGCTGGCGCTCGGCGCCGTCGATCCCGTCCCGCTCGTCCACGACTTCTGGGGCTTCCCCGAGCACTACTACGCCGTGCGCTACGACGCCCCCGGCGCACCGCAGCTCGCCGCATCGGTCCGCGCTCTGCTGCGCGCCCCCGGCGTCCCGGTCCAGGACGTACCGGACCGGGGCCTCGACCACGGCGCGTACGTCCCCCTCGTGGAGATGTACCCGGACGCCGACGTTCCGGTGCTCCAGGTCTCCATGCCGACCCTCGACCCGCGCCGGCTGATGGACCTCGGACGCAAGCTCGCCCCACTGCGCGACGAGGGCGTGCTGATCGTCGGCAGCGGCTTCTTCACCCACAACCTGGCCGCACTCCGTCATGCGGGCGGGGTGCCGGGATGGTCCGTCGAGTTCGACGACTGGGGGCACCGCGCGCTCGACGC
Source organism: Streptomyces sp. NPDC002490 (assembly GCF_040296045.1). NCBI lineage: Bacteria > Bacillati > Actinomycetota > Actinomycetes > Kitasatosporales > Streptomycetaceae > Streptomyces > Streptomyces sp. NPDC002490. The sequence goes on from NZ_JBEOWM010000010.1 coordinate 8,522, forward strand.
CGGGGACGTCGACGGACTCCTCGACTTCACCGCCAAGTCCCCCGCGGGAGCCCTGGCCCACCCGCGCACGGAACACTTCGCCCCTCTCTTCGTGACGATGGGTGCCGCCGACGCGGTGGGCGACCTCGACGTGCAGCACAGCGTGATCGACGGCTTCTGGATGGGACTCGCGAAGCGGTCGGTGCAGTTCGGCTGAGTCGTCCGACCCTGCCTGCGTCGGCCCCGTGACCTCCCCTCCCCTCCGGGGCCGGCCGGCGCCGGGCGCCCGACCGTGCCGTCGCCGCCTTGCGGGCCGGGCCCGCGCGAGACCCGGGACTCCTGTCGGCTGCCCCTTGCGGACGGGCGGACCATGTCCGGCACCGTAGGGCAGGCCGTCGCGGACCGTAACGGACCGTGGACGTAGGTCCACGGGAGGAGGCGGCCGGGGAGGGCCGCCGCTCCTGTCCGGAGCCGGAGAGCTGGTGTCGTCGGCACGCGGTGGTCGAGGGTCCGGTCGCCCCGGTGGGGCGCCGCGCCCGCCTCGGGGCGCCGTGTTCTCCGCTCCGTGGCGGCATCGCGACAGCCGAACGGGCAGGTGGGCAGGGAGGCAACTAATCCGGGGCCCGGTTCGTCTTGAGGTGTGGAGGGCGGGAACCGGCGGCTGCTCCCGGAAGCGATCCGCCCGAGGGTGCTCCGCCAGGGGCGTTCCGCCTGGGGGCGTGAGAGGGGTCGCACCTCACGGCCCATGAGGCTCGACGGGCTCGGTAGCTTCCTCCGTCACCACGCCTGACCTGCGTTTCCGCCGGGGTCGGGGCCTACTGCGCCCGTGCGGCGAAGCAGGATACTGCATGATCAGAGAATTCGACGAGCCGATGGGGAATTCTGTCCCGATTCCAGTCGTTGTTTCCTTCGGAAGCTGGGCACCCGCAAGGGTGAGCAGACGTCCGCACAAGGACCCGTACCACTCGCTAGCAAGGGAGCACGCATGGCAACCCGTGCCGTCGCCCGTCGTCAGTCCGCCACCGGCGGGACCGACGCGGGGAGCAGTGTTCGCGCCGTAGGCGGCGAGATCGCCGATCGCGACCTGGTCGGCATGTACCTGGACGAGATCGCGCGTACGCCCCTGCTGGACGCTGCCAAGGAAGTCGAGCTGTCGCAGACGATCGAAGCCGGCGTGTACGCCCGGCAGATCCTCGACGGCGAGGTGGAGAGCGACACCGCGAAGAAGCAGGACGGCCCCTCCACGGAGGAACTGGAAGACCTGGTCGCCGCCGGCGAACGGGCCAAGGACGTCTTCATCCGGTCGAACCTCAGGCTGGTCGTCGCCGTGGCCCGTCGCTACCCGCGCAGCGGTCTACCGCTGCTCGACCTGATCCAGGAGGGCAACGCGGGCCTGGTCCGCGCGGTGGAGAAGTTCGACTACCGTAAGGGCTTCAAGTTCTCCACGTACGCCACCTGGTGGATCCGTCAGGCGATCACCCGCTCGATAGCCGACCAGTCCCGCACCATCCGGCTGCCCGTCCACCTGGTGGAGGAACTGGGCCGCATCCGCCGGGTCCAGCGGGAGTTCAACCGGGAGAAGGGTCGCGAGCCGGAGCCGCAGGAGATCGCCGAGGAACTGGGATCGACCCCCGAGCGGGTCACCGACGTCCTCGACTGGGCCCGTGACCCCGTCTCCCTGAACATGTCGGTGGACGACGAGGGCGAGACCCAGTTCGGTGACCTGCTGGAGGACACCTCCGCGGTGTCCCCCGAGCAGTCGGTGCTCACCCTGCTCCGCAGTGAAGAGCTCGACGACCTCATCGGCCGTCTGGACCAGCGCACCGCCTCCATCATCAAGATGCGGTACGGCATCGACGACGGGCGCGAACGCACCCTCACCGAAGTCGGCAAGGAGCACGGACTCACCCGGGAACGCATCCGGCAGATCGAGAAGCACGCCCTGCTGGAACTGAAGCGGCTCGCCCGGGACACCGGCTTCGACGCCGTCGCCTGACCGACCCCGCGGCGCACCCGTTCCCTGCCCCGGGTCGCCCCACGAACGAGCCTCGGCGCCCACCCCCCCGGCGCCGGGGCTCCCCTCTTCCCGCCCTCCCGCCTCCGGTCGTTCCCAGCCCCTTCTCCGGGTCAGGGACTCTGCCCGTCGCCCCCGTCCTCCCCACCCACCCGGTCCGCCCGGTCCGTTTCCCGAGGCTCGTCCCCTCCGGCCCGTACGAGCCTTCCGCCCAACTCCCTCACCGCCGTCACCAACGCCGGCGGACCCTCGACGTGGAAGTCACACCCCACCCACGCCAGCCGGAACGCCAGCCACTCCGGAGGATCCCCGGTGTTCCCGTGGAGCACGCACTGCTGCGGGCCCCGCGGCTCGGGCCGCCCGAACAGCTGTGGCAGTCGGTCCGCCACCACCTCGGCAGAGGCCGCGAACCGCACGGAGAACGCGTACGTCCCACGCCCCCGCTGCATGCGGTCCCGAAGGAACTCGGCAGCATCTCCCCGGGGCAGCTCCCGCGGAGCGAAACGGGCGCCGGTGGCGAACGGCTCCCCGGACACCCGGTCCACCCGGAAAGTGCGCCAGTCGTCCCGCTCCACGTCGTACGCCACCAGGTACCAACGGCGTCCCGTGGACACCAGCCGGTACGGTTCGGCCAATCGGCGGGACTCGGCACCCTCGCCGGACCGGTAGCCGAAGCGCAGTCGCTCCTGCCCCGCGATGGCCGCCGCGATCACCGTGAGGGTCTCGGTCGGGATGGAGGGGCCATCCCCGCTCGTCAACGGCACGGTGGCCGACTGGAGCACGCTCACCCGGCGCCGCAGCCGGGCGGGAAGCACCTGCTCCAACTTGGCCAAGGCGCGTACGGACGCCTCCTCGATGCCCTCCACCGCATGGCCCGCTCCGGCCCGCAGCCCCACGGCGATCGCCACGGCCTCCTCGTCGTCCACGACCAGCGGGGGCAGCGCCTTGCCGGCCACCAGCCGGTAGCCGCCGTCCGAACCCCGAGCGGCCTGCACCGGATACCCGAGTTCGCGGAGTCGGTCGATGTCCCGCCGAACGGTGCGGCGGGAAACCCTGAGCCGTTCGGCCAGCTCGCCGCCCGGCCATTCCCGGGGGGTCTGGAGCAGGGACAGGAGCTGAAGCAGCCGTGCCGGCGTGTCTGTGGTCATGTCTCACAGGCTGCCCCATGAAGAGGACATGATCTGACCTAATGGGTTCCTGGCTGCGTCCCTCGACCGCACCGACACCCTCCCCGCGTCACGGGTGCCCACGTCGACGTCCCGCACCGCCCCCGGGAACCGGGCCCCGGCCGACCTGCTGGTGACGGGCCCGGCTCCTGCGCCGGCGGCCGTCGCGGACCCCGCGGCGGCGGGGACCGGGGACGGAGCCTCCGCAGTGGGCGATCCCGCAGTGGGAGGGCCCGGTGCGGACCGGCGTCGCTGGATCGCTCGGGCGGTCGTCACGACCGCGGCCTTGAAGAACCTGGTCGACGTCACCATCGTCAACGTCGCGATCCCCACGGGCCGGGAAGGCCGGGGAGCCACCTTCGGCCACATCCAGTGGATCGCGGTCGGCCACGCCCTCGCCGCAGGGCTCATCACCGGCGGACGGCTCGGCGACATCCGCGGCCGCGAGCGGGTCCTCCTCACTCCGGTCGGGCTCGCCGGACTCCTGCTCGGTGCGTTCATCGTCGAACCGAAGGAACCGTGAGCTCTCGGGCCCGACCTGGTCGGCGTCGCGCTCGTCACCGGAGGGCTGTTGTTGCCGCTGTACCCCCTGCCCCGGGGGCGGGGACTCGGCTGGCCGCCGCGGGGCCGCGCAACGATGGTTGCTTCCGTCCTGGTCTCCGCGGTCCTGTCGGCCTCCTGCGCGGGTTCGTTGGCCGCCGGAGTGTCGGTCCAGGTCCTCGTGTCGCACTTCGGCCGCCGGGTGCTCCAGACCGAGGCTCCGACCACGGCGGCAGCCGGGCGCCCGTCCGTCCGGGCGTCCGACCGCTACGGCATGGCCATCAGGCCCCGACGGATGGTGCCTCCGCTCGTCCTGATGGGTGTCGGCAGGGGACTGGTCGTCGCCCCGTTGACCGAGGCGATCCTGTCCGAAGTGCCGTGCAGACCCGCCGGATCGGCGTCGGCACTGATCAACACCGTGCTGTAGACGGGCAATGCGCTCGGGCACGGGCCGGTCTCCGTCGTGCTCTTCGGAGCCGTCGACGGGCACGCCTCGCCCGACGCCCTGCGGGGAGAGCTCGTGCAGGGCTCCGCGGGCGCGCTGGGCTACGTGGCGTTCGTCCTGCTGGTCCTCGGCCTGATGTCCCTGCTGCCGTGCCGGCCCCACACCCACCTCGAAGGAGGAGAAACGGCCGAGGACGCTGCCGTCGACGACCGGCCCGCTCCGACACCGGCAGCGGCCCAGGCGGATGCCCCGACGGTCCAGCGGGGCGCCAACAGCCACCAGATCCCTGGCGGTTGAACCCGTCAGCCGCATTGCCGAGGCCGATCGGCAGGCTCGGCGCATCCGGTCGCCTGGTGGACGCCGCTCCCGCGTCCACCAGGCGACGCTACGACACGAGGGTGGCACGGGATCGCTCTGCACGACGGCCCGGTTCCGCCCCGACAGTCGCACACGCAACTGCTCGGTGAACCTGCGCCACACCCATCCGAACATTCGGTTGGCAGCTGTGGTGGTGATTCTGCACTTCATCGAGATTCCCCCGTGGTGGACGTGCGGAGCTGTCTGCGCGAGCGGTTTCGCGCCCTGGCTCCGATCCTCTGTGGCAACGGTAGCCCGGATCGTCCCTGCCCCGCAGAGCCTGTGGATAACTCCGAAGAGCCACCCTTTCCACCCTTCCGGTGACAGGTTCCGCACGGCGCCACCAGCCCATCGACATAGGGGGCTTGGGCGTGAGGGGCCGGCCGATCTGGGTGGCGCCGTGGGATCGCCTTGCGGGCCTTCCGGTGCGCACGGTGCTCTCCGGTCCGGCCCGTGTCGTCGTCCCTTTCGGCTCGTTGCCCTCGGCTGTGCGGGGACTCGCCCACCGCCCTTCGAGCAGTGTCCCGGGCGGACTTGTTGAGCAGGGCGGCGGCCCGGGACGTACGTGGCCACTTGCTGGTTGCACGTCCAGGGCGGCGAACAGGCCGGACGCGGCCGGTTGCCGGATCCCGTCGTACCGATGCTGTGCCCAGGCCGCGCGGTCGCGCGGATCCGAGGCGTCGTGGCGATACCCTCGGGGCACCGCCCGCAGGCAGGCGCGGGTGGTGCCCGCGAGGGCTGAGCTAAGCGGTTGCCCGTCGCTCCACTGCGGTCCGGGCCGCCGCCTCGCTGATGTACACCTCGCACATGTGCCGACCATCAGGCGTGTCCGTGTGCTCGACCTCCCAAAGACTCACTTCGAGCCCGTCGTTCAGGAGGAACGCGTGCTCGTAGAGCGAGAACGTGAACGCCGTGGCGCCTTCGGCGCTCGGCAGCGGTCGACCGAACGCCTGAGTGATCTGGTGGGCACAGGCGTTCCGCAGAAGCAGGGCCACGTCGTTGCCCGGTCGATCCGCGTTCTCGGCGCGGCGCAGTAAGCGCCGTGCGTGATCTGCGGAGTCATCGGTCATGTACTCCTGCCGCGGCGGCGGAGCGGGGGCCAGATGAATCACCACGGGCAGCTCGAAGTCCGGTGTCTCCGAGGGGAGGGGCAGCCGGGCTGTCGCGGTTCGCGCGTCCTCCTCGTCCGTGTACAGCTCGTGCACCAGTTGGTCGTGCCTGCCGGGGCTCGTGTTGTGCACGAGTTCCCACAAAGTGAGCGCGCTCCCGTCCGTGAGCAACCACGTATGCCGGTACGTCTCGCGGTGGAGACCTCCGCTGTGGTGGGCGGAGTGCAGAGAGCCGTTGTAGGCGAGCGCGCAGTCGAGACGACTCACGGTCTCGTCCGGCAACTCGAAGGAGTTGAGAGCGCGTCTGAGGAGCCGAAGGAGTTGCTCCTCGGGGGAATCGGACCCGGGTGGCTGGTGTGCCGGCTGGTGCGGACTGCTCAAGGCACCTCCCCGCGTTAGCTGCTAGTCACTTTGTGGGTGCATACCGTAGCCCCTCCGCGGGACGTCATGTCCAGGAACCCGTAAAACGTCCACGCCCCACGAGAAGTTCCTGCGTGATGTGCAACGTTGCTCGACTCCCGGGCGATGTCGCATCTAGGGGCCAGTCATTCCCACGTGTCACCGTCGTCCATACCTGGATGCGGCGGTCCGACGGTTTCAACGACGGTTATCGGACAAGGGTCTTCGGTGACCAACTGACTGCTCGGACGGGGGCCGTTCGCGTGCCGCTTACTTGGTCAGCGGCGGAATCGGATGACGTTGGGCTCTGGATGACCGGAAGTCATCCCCGGCTGGTGTGGGCACTGCTCAGCGCTTGGGGCGGCTGATGACGAAGCGGCGCCGCTCCGAGTGGCGATCAGGGTCATGCGGGGCTGCTCTTCCCGCGGCAACGCAACTCGGGGCGGGGAGGCCAGGGGTTGGACCCTGCACGGGAGCCGACTGACGGAGAGCGGCCTCGGTGACGGCCCTGACGATCATGGACTTGCCGTAGGAGCGCCCGGAGCGAAGGGATGCGATCGAACGACTCTCCGTTCCGTGCGGGCTGCCATCACATGCGCCTTCGCGTCCACCGGGGACACCGGCGAGTGGCTGAGGGCAATAGGCCCGCGGATGTCCCGAACTCCGTAGACAGTTCAACCTTTCAGGGTTCAGCCGCGGGACATGGCGATTCGCCGCCCGGTGGCTTCCGCACCTCGTAGGCAACCGTGGGCGCGGGGCCGTGCATGTCCGGGTGACGTAGTCGATGGCCTTCCCGATCGCTCGTCGTCCAGCGGATCGCCCCGTCAGCCTCCGTACAACTCCGAGTACGACGGACAGTCGCCCGCGGCTCCGCGGAAGGACTCGACGACACGAACTGCTTGGACGATCGCCCGGGTGACGACATCAGCGCTCGCGGCGAGCACGTCGTTCAGCGCCAGAGGGTCGTCCCCCGGGAGTGACCGACCGCCGGTGGCCAGTGCAAAGACGGTGTCACCGTCGTTCAACAGGTGCACAGGACGCACCGCCCGCGCGATCCCGTCGTGTGCCGTGCCGGCGAGCTTCTGCGCCTGCGCTCGCGACAGGGCCGCGTCGGTCGCCACCACGGCCAGTGTGGTGTTCAAGGGGGGTGAAGCAGGGCGCAGAGGAGCGAACCCACCTCGGCCGTCCGCCTCCTCACCGGACGCCTCGGCGAGCAACTGCTGGGCCCGCTCGTGCAATGCCCGGTCCGGATAGGCAACCCTGCCCTCGAAGTACTCCCCGTACAGCACGCCGGTCCGGGGGTCCACGGCCGACCCGGCCGCATTCACCACCACCAGAGCGGCGACGACCGGTCCCGAGGGCAACCGCAGGCTCGCCGTGCCCACGCCTCCCCTCAACCGCCCCACCACACAGCCCGTCCCGGCACCCACGTTCCCCACGGGAACGGGAGCGTGCAGCGGAGTGGCCGCCGCGGCCTCGACCGCGGTGCGACCCGTCGAGGCCCCCGGCCGAGCACGGAAGTCGCCACCACGGCCCAGGTCGAAAACGCAGGCGGCGGGGACGACGGGAACGACGTGCAACGGGTCGGCACCGACCCGTACGCCCCGCCCCCGTTCCTCCAGCCACGCCATCACACCGGCCGCCGAGTCCAACCCGTAGGCGCTGCCCCCGGTGAGCACCACGGCGTCGATCCGCCGCACCGCGTTGCGCGGATCGAGCGCGTCCGTCTCCTTGGTGCCGGGTCCGCCGCCGCGGACGTCAACGGCAGCGGTCACACCGCCCTCGGGAGCGAGGACGACCGTCGTCCCCGTCAGGTACCCCTTCCCCTCCAGGGTCGCGTGGCCGACGCGCAGGCCCGGTACGTCGGTGAGCGCGTCGGCCAACGGCCGTGTGGCAGTCGGGTCCATGTCCGTCCTGTGCTCGGTCATGCCCCCTGCCTACCACGCGGCGTGGCCAGCACGATCGGAGAGCCGACAGGACATGCTTCCCGCCCTGGTAGGTGAGTCGGGCGAGTGTGCCGATCGAGGACGCCGCGCCGCGGAGCAGGGCCAGGAGGGAGAGCGGCGGCGGGGTGCGAGCCGCGGTCGAAAGGGCCTCTTCGGCCGGCGAGTGCGCCTCCGCCGGGCCCGCCGGCGTGCCCGGCGCGGTCGGGGGACGGTCGGAGCGGTGTTTGCGGGGAGTCCCCTTCCGCGCGGCAGGCGACGCGTCGTCGAGAGCGGTCGGGGCACGTCCGGAACGGTCTGACTCCGCCCGCCTCAGCGCGCCGCACCGGGCTCCCGACGCGCTGCGCGGGCTGCCAGCGTCACCCCCGCCGCGACGGCCGTGGCCAGGGCGAGCCCCGCTGTCGGCACCGACCACCGGCCGGCGAGCGTGCACACCAGGACCACCAGGGTCGTCACCGGCAACACCAACTGCTGCGCGACCCCCGACTTGTAGTGGCGGGACACCAGGAGCCACACCGTCACCAGATACACCGCGGTGGGGACCGTCACCGAGGCGCTGGCGGCCAGCTGACTGATGTGTGCCTGGCCGGTGACGTGCTCCACGAAGATCTCGGCGCCCGCTCCGATCGCCGCTGCCGACCCGAGGATCAGATAGTGGCCGTACCCCCACAGGAACGCCTGACGATTGCCCTTCAAACGTCCGTGGGTCGGGACTGCAAAGTAGATCCACCACGCGCCGAACACGATCAGCAGCGTGCCGATCGAGGCGGGGATCAATTGGCCCAATTCGTCGTGCTCGTCGGCGGCCGACTTCACGGCGACCGTGGCGGCTGCGATCGACTCGCCCAACACGATGATGGTGAACAGGCCGTACCGTTCCGAGATGTGGTGCGGGTGCCAGGTCGTCGGGTGCTTCCGTTCGGCGAGCACCGGTACGCACAGCTCCGCCAGGGCCATGACCGCGAACGCCCACGGGCGCTGCCCCTCCGTCAGCAGCAGGACCGACAGCCACCCCACCTGGCACAGGGCGATGCCGATCGCGTACCGCAGCGCCATGGCGCGCTCGGCCCCGGTGCATCCACGAGCGGCCCTCAACCACTGGCTGACCATGGCGAGGCGCATGATCAGGTACCCGAGCCACAGGACGAAGAAGTGGTGCTGGAACGCCTCCGACACCCCGGCCGCGAGCACGAGCACACCGGCCATCTGAATCAACGTGACGACCCTGAAGAGGGCGTCGTCGTTGTCGTAGGCCGAGGCGAACCAACTGAAGTTCACCCAGGCCCAGTAGACGGCGAAGAAGACCATCGCGTAGTAGAGGACGCCTTGCCCCGCATGCCCCTCGACCACCGAGTGCACCAAGGACGCGCCGGCCTGTGCGACGGCCACCACGAAGCACAGGTCGAAGAAGAGCTCCAAGGGTGATGCCACCCGGTGTGCTTCGCCCCGCCGGCGGGCCGTCATGGGGCGCAGCGGCGCCCCGGCCGCCGATGCGGAAGGGGAGGAGGTCATGCCAGCAGCACAGCAGACCGGCCCGGCTCGCTCGGCCCGTCCGGGCCCCGTGTCGCCTCGGATACCGCCTTCCGGGTACGCCCGGGGCGTCGTCGCCCCGGGCCGTGTCCGGAGGGGGAGACGTGCGGGACGGAACGGTGGGGGCCGCTTCGGGGCGGTGTGCCTGCCCGCCGTAGCGGGCGACGCCGGGAACGGGGCGGGCACGGTGTGGGCCGGGGACGGAAGCGGGGTTCCCTGGAGTTGCGCCGGGCGTCGGGAGGCGGTGCCCACCCGGGTGGCGGTGGCATGCGTACGCTGGAGGCATGAGCACAGGCCCCGTTTCCCCGCCGCCCGAGTCCGGACACGGACTGATCTTCGAGGACCCGCTGGCGCAGCAGTCCTCGGACGACACGGACCGTGGCTGGGGAGAGCAGTCGACGGCCGTGGGGGAGGGCGCGTCGGACCTGGCGCGCTTCCTCGACGAGAAGCCACCGCACCACCTGTGATCCCCTGCCCGGGTGCCCCGTCCGCGGAGGCATCCGGGCGCGGCTCGGCCCGCCCCCACGCCCGGCAGGGGCCGGCCGGACGGGCGAGGGCCCCGCGAACACGGTCCGGCGAGGACGCCGACCGGGCCGCGGGGGGCTCGCCCCCGTCGCCCCGCTACTCCCGATCGGGACGCGGAGCGTTCCCCGGGCCCGTTCCCGGAGTCCGCTGCGCCACCAGGGCGTCGCGGATCTCCTTGAGGACCTCCAGCTCGGACACCTCGATCACTTCCTGCGTTCCCTCCTTGGCCGCCTTTCGGTCGGCCTGGCGCGCGAGGTACTTCGACATCGGCAGCACCATCAGGAAGTACACGACCGCCGCCGTGATCAGGAACGTGAGCGTGGCGCTCAGAACCGTTCCCCACATGATCGGAATGCCGCTGGTGGCCGTTCCGGTCTTGGCGTCGTAACTGCACGGGCCCTTCAGGCAGGAACTGTAGGCATCCAGGTTCTTCGTGCCGAACGCCCCGACGAGCGGGTTGATCACGCCCTTCACCACCGCGTTCACGATGTTCGTGAACGCGGCGCCGATGACCACGGCAACCGCCAGGTCGATCACGTTTCCCCGCATGAGGAACGCTTTGAAGCCTTCCAAGACGTTCGGCTTCTTCTTCTCGCTCACCAGGAGGCCCTTCTTCGCACATACAGCTTGTGGAACAAACAACTCCGCAAACTACGACAGGGCTCCGCCATGCTGTCCAATCCGTTGACGCGATGGAGTGACGTGACGGTGAAGGAGTGGCGCCGATCGGCCCGAAGGGCCACGGGGACGGCCGGTCCGCGCTCATCGGCCCATGACCACGGTCAGGCGGGACGAGACGCTCGCCCCCGCGAGCCGTACCGCCGTGGAGCGGGGCGCGGAGAGGATCACCAGTGCCCCCGCTTCCACCGCGTCGTCCGTGGGATCGGGGACGTGCACCACCCGGGCGCCCGCCGCCACCAACCGTTGGGCGGGGCCGGCCGCGTCGGCCGGGGCGGCGGGCGCGGCGACGACGTCCACCCGGTCCCCGGGTTCGAGGAACCGGGCCACCGCGGGATCCGCGATGCGCACCGGCGCGTGGACCAGGGGCGCCCCGGCGGGCTTCTGCCGGGGCGCGGACACGGGGTCGCGCCCAGGGGGCGAGGCACCGGCCCGTTCGCCGGCGGGGTGCTGCGTCCACGGGCTCGTGACCAGGGCCACCACCACGCCCGCCGCACACACCAGGGCCGCCCGGCGGCCGTGACGGGCGGCGCGGTGCCACGACGGAACCCCGCCCCGCACCCGAACCGGGGCGAAGGCCGGGATCCGGTGCGTGGGCGGCACGTCGCTGCGCATCCGCACGGCGTCCGCGGCCTGCGGCGACGAGGGGGCCGCGGACCGGCGCGGCGCGACACCGGACCGGCCCGCGGCGAGGTGCGCGTCCGGGGTCGTGGCGCGGGTGTCGTAGTTGTAGCGGGGCGCTGCGGGAAGGCGGGGCGCCGGACGGTCGGGGGAGGGGTGAGGAGGCATGGGTTTCACCACCGTGGAAGGAGACGGATCGCCTTCCACCATGCGGGACTTCGAAGTTCCCCGTTGCGACCTGTGGACAGGGGCGGGGCTGTGGACAACTTCGTCCCTCGTACCGGTGACTTCCGGCGCCGGAGCGGTTGTGCCCCTCCGCTCGGGGAAGCCAACGCTCGGGGAAGCGCACGGTCGGGCGCACGGAAGAGGGCGCCCGACCGGCGATGACTACGGCAGTGCCAACCCGGTGTCGAGGCCGTCCAGGGCCGACGTGCACAGGCACTTCCGGTCGTCGGTCTCCGGGAGGCCGACGACCGTGTCGAACAGGACGGAACGCAGCCGGTCGACGTTGGACGCGAAGACTTCGAGGACCTCCTCGTGGGAGACGCCCTCCCCGGTCTCCGCGCCCGCGTCCAGATCGGTCACCAGGGTCAGGGAGGTGTAGCAGAGGGACAACTCGCGAGCGAGCACGGCCTCGGGGTGTCCGGTCATCCCCACCACGGACCAGCCCTGCGCGGCGTGCCACCGCGATTCCGCTCGGGTGGAGAACCGCGGGCCCTCGATCACCACCAGCGTCCCGCCGTCCACGGGCTCCCAGGCGCGGCCCCGGGCGGCTGCCACCGCGATGCGCCGGCCGACGGGGCAGTACGGGTCGGCGAAGGAGAGGTGGACGACACGGGGAACGGTCCCGTCCGGCCCCGGCAGGCCGTCGAAGAAGGTCTGGGTGCGCGACTTCGTGCGGTCGACCAACTGGTCGGGGACCAGGAGGGTCCCCGGGCCGTGCTCGGGGCGGAGCCCTCCGACCGCGCAGGGCCCCAGCACCTGCCGCACCCCCACGGAGCGCAGGGCCCACAGGTTGGCCCGGTAGTTGATGCGGTGCGGGGGCAGGTGGTGGCTCCGACCGTGACGGGGGAGGAAGGCCACGCGACGACCGGCGACGTCGCCGAGGAACAGCGTGTCGCTGGGCGCGCCGTAGGGGGTGTCGACGTGCACCTCGGTGACGTCGTCGAGGAAGGAGTAGAAACCGGATCCGCCGATGACGCCGATCTCCGCCCCCAGCTCCTGCGGCACGTCGCCCGGCTCGGTCACGTTCACCATGTCTGCCATGCTCCGCACAGTAGTCGCGTCGGTACACGAGGAGGACCCCGCGTCCGGGACGGCGGGGTCCTCCTCGTGCGGCGGCCTGCCGCGGTGTGGTCAGGCGGCGGACGTGCTGGTGCTCGACGGGGTGGACGCCGACTTCGACGCGGCGGCCGGCGTGCTGCTCGACCCGGACGAGTCGGAACCCGAGGAGTCCGAAGAGGACGTCGACTTCGACGCGGCGGGCGAGCTGCTCGACGAGGAGCCCCGGCTGTCGTTGCGGTAGAAGCCGGATCCCTTGAAGACGATGCCGACGGCGGAGAACACCTTCTTGAGGCGGCCACCGCAGTTGGGGCACTCGGTCAGGGCGTCATCGGTGAACTTCTGCACCGCTTCGAGGCCCTCACCGCACTCGGTGCACTGGTACTGGTACGTCGGCACTTGCTTCCTCCTGGCACTCTCACTCGATGAGTGCTAACGACGTTCCATAGTGACGTATTCCGCGGGATCAGTCCACCGACACCGGCACGCGGTGACCGACGCCACGCGCCGCGCCCCGCTCGTCGGTGGGCGGCGCGAGCCGGTTCCTGAGGGTCACCAGGACGAGCAGGGCCAAGGTGGTTCCCGCGAGCGGCACCAGGAATCCGGCACCCTCCCAGGCCCGGTCCTCCAACTGCCCGGCGAGGGTGACCGCGGCCGCCTGCCCCAGCGCCACGGCACCGGTCAGCAGGGTGAACGCCTCGGTGCGGGCGGTGGGGGCGACGAGCTGTTCGACGAGCGTGTAGCCGGTCACCAGCCCCGGTGCGATGCTCATGCCGACCAGGAGCCCGAGCCCGGCGAGCAGCACGGGGGACTGCGCCGCCCACAGCCCGGAGGCGGTGATCGCCAGGGCGAGGTAGCCGATCACGAGACGGTGGTGAGGAGCGGACTTCCAGGCCACGGCACCGCAGACGGTGCCGGCGATCATGTTGCCCGCGGCGAAGACGCCGTAGATGACGCCGGTGAGACCCGGTTCGCCGATCGACTCGGTGTAGGCGGCGAGGGAGACCTGTAGGCCGCCGAAGACCGTTCCGATCCCCACGAAGGCGATGGCCAGCACCCGCACGCCGGGCACCCGCAGCGCGGACGGGTGCGCCGTGCCGGCCCGGGAGGCGGTGGCGCCGGGCCGGGCGGCCGCGCGCGTGGGCACGGGCTGGGTGCTCCGCCGGGCGGCGAACAGCAGGCCGCCGATCAGGGTGAGTCCCGCTTCGGTGAGCAGGCCGGCGGCGGGGTGGACCGAGGTGCACAGCGCGGTCGCGATCAGCGGGCCCAGGACGAAGGTCAGCTCGTCGGTGACCGACTCGAACGCCGCCGCCGTGGTCATGAGGGGGGACCCGTGCAGTTTCGTCCCCCAGCGGGCGCGCACCATGGGGCCTATCTGGGGAACCGTCGCACCCGTGGGGACGGCGGCGACGAACAGGGCCCAGACGGGGGCGTCGAACCAGGCGAGTGCCGTGAGCGTGACCACCGAGGCCGTGTGTGCCAGCACGACGGGCACGAGGACCGCGCGCTGACCGAACCGGTCCGCGTACGTGCCGCTCAGCGGGGCGAACAGCGCCATGGAGACGCCGGTGACCGCGGACACCGCGCCCGCGAGGCCGTAGGAGTCCGTGGTGTGCTGGACCAGCAGGACGATCGAGATGATCAGCATCGCGAACGGCAGGCGCGCGGCGAAACCGGGGAGGAGGAACGTCCAGGCACCCGGGGTGCGCAGGAGCTGTCGGTAGCCCGGGCGGGCGGGCTCCGAGGTGACCGTGGTTGCCACGGCCCGTGCCTTTCTGCCGCCTGGTAACGCCCCGCAGTCGGGTGTCGAGAGCTGTCCTCTTGCGCAGAACTGCGGTAGATACCGGGGCCCGCCCACAGCGGGGGCGTCGTGGCGGCCGGCCGCCATACGGTCGCGCCAGCCCTGCATCAGGCAGAGTTGGTTCGATCAGAAGTCTTCCAGCATGGTACAGGCAGCCGGCGGGGACAAGCGGGCGAGCGGAGGACGAGGAGCCGATCCCCCGCTCGCGGCCCGCCGTCCCCGTTCCCGTACCGCTGCCGGGGCGCGGCCGGCGGCGGCCGGAACGCCCCCGTGCCCGGGGCTACGGTTTCGTCGCCCCGGTGCCGAGCCAACCGGCCAGTTTTCCGCCCTGTCCCACGGCGCGCAGGCGTGCCTCCGCGGCGTCCCGGACCGGGTCGGTCGCGACCACCAGGAGGTCGTCCCCGTGCCGGAGCACGGTGCTCGGGAGCGGCACGAAGGACTTGCCGTCCCGGACGACGAGGGTGACCGCCGAGCCGGCCGGGAGCCGTAGCTCGCTCACCTCGACCCCGTTCATACGGGACCCCTTGACGATCTTCAGGGACAGCAGGTGGCCGCGCAGTTGCTCCAGGGGCGCGGATTCCACGCCGAGGTCGGCGGCCTCGGTGCCCTCGCCCAGCCGGAGCTTCCGTGCCAACCAGGGCAGGGTGGGGCCCTGGATCAGGGTGTAGACGACGACGAGCACGAAGACGATGTTGAAGATCCGGCGGCTGTCCTCCACTCCGTTCACCATGGGGATGGTGGCCAGGATGATGGGCACGGCGCCGCGGAGTCCGGCCCAGGACATCAGGGCCTTCTCCTGCCACGGCATCCGGAACGGCAGCAGGCTGACCACGACCTCCAGCGGGCGGGCGACCGCGGTCAGCGCCAGTCCGATGACCAGGGCGGGCACGATGTCGTCGGCGAGGTCGTGCGGGGTGACGAGGAGGCCGAGCAGGACGAACATGCCGATCTGGGCGATCCACCCCAGTCCCTCGGCGAAGCCGCGGGTGGCCGGCCAGTGCGGCAGTCGTGCGTTGCCGAGCACCATGGCCGCCAGGTAGACGGCGAGGAAGCCGCTGCCGTGTGCGAGGGCGCCCGCCGCGTAGGCGGTGACGGCGATCGCCATGACCGCGATCGGGTAGAGCCCGGACGCGGGCAGCGCGACGTGACGCAGGGCGTAGGCGCCCATGACGCCGACGGCGAGTCCGATGGCGGCGCCGATGGCGAGTTCCAGGCCGATCTCCCCGAGGAGGACGTACCACTCCTCGATGGGGCCCGCGGTGGAGAAGGCGACGACGAGGATCACCACGGGGGCGTCGTTGAATCCGGACTCGGCTTCCAGGACGCCGTTCACCCGGGACGGCAGGGGCACCCTGCGCAGCACCGAGAAGACGGCCGCCGCGTCCGTGGAGGACACCACCGCACCGATGATGAGGGCCTGCCGCCACTCCAACCCGACCAGGTAGTGCGCCGCCGCGGCGGTGATGCCGACGCTCACCGCGACACCGACGGTCGACAGCACGGCCGCCGCGGGGAGTGCGGGTTTGATCTCCTTCCACTTCGTTCCCAGGCCGCCCTCGGCGAGGATCACGACCAGGGCCGCGTAGCCGATGACCTGGGTCAACTCTGCGTTGTTGAAGCTGACGTTGCCGATGCCGTCCTGGCCGATGGCGACACCGATGCCGAGGTAGACGAGCAGGCTCGGCAGCCCGCTGCGGGAGGAGATCCGGACTGCCGCCACTGCGATCAGCAGGACCAGTGAGCAGACGAGCAGGAGCTGGTTGAGGTGGTGGACGGTCAGGGGCCGAATCCTTTCTGCGCACAGCGAGTACTTCGTTACCTTACCTAATCGTTAACGCTCTCTTGACGCGCGCGGACCTCCGTCCCGCGCTCACCGCCCTGACTCCGTGTCCGGTCCGCAGGTGCCCTGCGCCTATGGTTGCTTCAGCGTTCTCGTGAACGCCTCCTGAGACCGCACCGCCCGGATTGACCGCCCTGACGCTCGCGAAGGACAGCAAGGACAGCGATGCCCGCCAACACCACCGCCTCCTCCGGCCAGCAGGCCGACAGGTCCGTCAGGAAGAAAAGCCGCAAAGGCCGTTTGTTCGTCATCGTGCTGGTGCTGGCCGTCGTCGCCGGTGTGGGCTTCGGCGCGTACTGGAGCGTGAGCACGGTCCGCGCCTCCTTCCCGCAGACCAAGGGCTCCATCAAGCTCGCCGGTCTCGCCGGCCCGGTCGACGTGAAGCGCGACGGCAACGGCATTCCGCAGATCTACGCCTCGTCCGACGAGGACCTGTTCATGGCCCAGGGCTACGTGCAGGCGCAGGACCGCTTCTGGGAGATGGACGTCCGTCGCCACACGACGTCGGGGCGGCTCTCCGAGATGTTCGGCGAGAGCCAGGTCGAGACGGACGAGTTCCTGCGCACCCTCGGCTGGCACCGGGTCGCGCAGGAGGAGTACGACAAGAAGCTCGCGCCCAGCACCAAGAAGTACCTCCAGGCGTACGCGAAGGGGGTCAACGCCTACCTCGCCGGCAAGGAGGGCGAGGAGCTCTCCCTGGAGTACGCCGCCCTCGACTTCCGCAACGACTACAAGCCGAAGCCCTGGACCCCCGTGGACTCGGTGGCCTGGCTGAAGGCGATGGCCTGGGACCTGCGCGGCAACATGCAGGACGAGATCGACCGCTCCCTGATGACCAGCCGCCTCGGCCCCTCGCAGATCAAGGACCTGTACCCCGGTTACCCCTACGGGCGGAACAAGCCGATCGTCCAGGAGGGCGGCCACTCCGCGACCACCGGGACCTTCGGTCCGCAGGGCGCGGACCAGGGCCAGCAGCAGGCGGGTCAGCCGGGTCAGCAGTCCGGTCAGGGGGGACAGACCGGGTCGGGCACGGGCCTCGCCGGCGACACCCGGGCCCCCGACGGCCTCCAGAGCCAACTCGGCGGCCTCTCCGACGTGCTCGACGGGATCCCGGCCGTGTTCGGGCCCAGCGGCAACGGCATCGGCTCCAACTCGTGGGTGGTTTCCGGTCAGCACACCATCACCGGCAAGCCACTGCTCGCCAACGACCCGCACCTGTCGCCCCAGCTGCCCTCCGTCTGGTACCAGATGGGCCTGCACTGCCGTGACGTCTCCGAGAGCTGCAACTTCGACGTCTCCGGGTTCACCTTCGCGGGCATGCCCGGCGTGGTCATCGGGCACAACCAGGACATCTCCTGGGGCATGACCAACCTGGGCGCCGACGTGACCGACCTCTACCTGGAGAAGTTCACCGGCGACGGGTACCAGTACGACGGCAAGGTGGTGCCCTTCAAGACGCGCAAGGAGACCATCCGCGTCGCCGGGGGGGAGTCGAAGTCGATCACCGTCAGGGAGACCGCGAACGGCCCCCTGCTGTCCGACCGCAGCGACGAACTGGTGTCGGTCGGCAAGAAGGCCGGCGTCGCCAGCGTCGCCCCCGACCGCGGGGACGGCTACGGCGTCTCGCTGCGCTGGACGGCGCTGACCCCGGGCACGTCCATGGACGCGCTCTTCGCCCTGAACACCGCGGGGAACTGGGAGGACTTCCGCAAGGCCGCCGCCGACTTCGACGTGCCCTCGCAGAACCTCGTCTACGCGGACACCGAGAACAACATCGGTTACCAGGCGCCCGGGCGGATCCCCACCCGCGCCGAGGGCCACGACGGTTCGCTGCCCGCGCCCGGCTGGGACCCCGACTTCCGCTGGAAGGGCTACGTCGACCAGGCCGCGCTGCCCTACGAGTACAACCCGAAGCGCGGGTACATCGTGACGGCCAACCAGGCGGTCGTCGGCCCGGACGCCTCCCCGCACCAGCTCACCACCGACTGGGGCTACGGAGCGCGCAGCCAGCGCATCTACGACCTGATCGAGTCGAAGACCAAGGGCGGGGGGAAGATCTCCACCGAGGACATGCGGCAGATGCAGACCGACAACAGCAGCGAGATCGCGGAACTGCTGACGCCGATGCTGCTCAAGATCAACGTTTCCGACAAGCACGTCCGCGAGGCGCAGCAGCTGTTGGAGGGCTGGAACTACACCCAGAGCCCCGACTCCGCCGCCGCCGCCTACTTCAACGCGGTGTGGCGCAACGTCCTCAAGCTCGGCTTCGGCGACAAGCTGCCGAAGGAACTGCGCGTGAAGGGCGACTGCCTGAGCGTCGAGCCCGCCGAGAACACCGGTCCTGCCGACGAGGACGTCAAGGTGCTGGAGTGCGGTGAGCGGGACGCGGACTCGGCGCAGCCGGACGGCGGCGACCGCTGGTTCGAGGTGGTCCGCGGGATCGTCGAGGACGGGGACGACGACTGGTGGAAGACGCCGAAGACGGACCCCGAGAGCAAGGCCAACGCCCGTGACCAGTTGTTCGCGCGGGCCCTGGAGGACGCGCGCTGGGAGCTGACCGAGGAACTCGGCAAGGACATCGACAGCTGGAGCTGGGGGCGGTTGCACCAGCTGGAGCTGAAGAACCAGACCCTGGGCACCGAGGGGCCCGGCTTCCTCAAGTTCGCGCTCAACCGGGGACCCTGGAACCTGGGCGGCGGCGAGGCGGCGGTCAACGCCACCGGATGGAACGCGGCGGGCGGCTTCGACGTCATCTGGGTGCCGTCGATGCGCATGGTGGTCAACCTCGACGACCTGGACAAATCCAAGTGGATCAACCTGACGGGCGCCTCGGGCCACGCCTACAGCGGTCACTACAGCGACCAGACCGACAAGTGGGCCAGGGGGGAACTGCTCGACTGGGCGTTCTCCGAGAAGGCAGTGGAGGCGGCCACCCAGGACACCTTGTCGCTGCGGCCGTGAGGCGGCCGGCCCGCTGAGGCCGCGGCGGACGGGCCACGACCGGGCCCCGCGCCGCGGCCGGGGGCGGACCGGAGACAGGGACGTGGCCCTGCACCCTCGGGTGCAGGGCCACCGTGCGTCCGCCGGGGAAGGGGGGCCGGCGGAACGGGCATCAGCGGGCGAGGGAGCCGTCGGTGCAGTTCCGGACCAGGTCACCGGGTTCGGCGACGGTGGGCAGCCCGCAGGTCCTGAGCACTTCCAGACCGGTCTGTGCGGCGCTCGCCACGCGGTCGGAGGTGACGGGGCCGGCGCCGACCGCACCCTCCGCCACCGCGGCGGGTGCACCCGCCAGCACGGCGCCGACGGCGAGCACCGCGGCGGTCGAGAAGGCCCTGAGCGTGTTCGTCATACCGGGCCAACCGTCGAGGGCCGCCCGGGGGCACGCGATCTCATCCGTCCGGGCGGCGCGGGTCAACCGGATGACCGTCGGCGGTGGCCGGACGGGGTGTCAGACGACGGGCGGCGGGGTGGGCGGGGTGCGGAACCGGCGCACTCCGGAGGGGGTCACCACGGCGTGCACCGGTCGGTCGTGCGCCTCCTCCGGTACCCGCGGCACGATCTCGTCGTCGTACAACAGGACGACCAGGAACGGACGGACGTCCGCGCGCGCCAGACGGGCGAGGACGCGGTCGTACGAGCCCCCGCCGCGCCCCAGGCGCATGCCGCGGTCGTCGACCGCGAGGCCGGGCAGGAGGACGGCGCCGGCGTCCAGCACGGCGTCGGGGCCCAGCCGCGGGCCGTGCGGTTCGCGCAGGGTCATCCGTCCGGGACGGCGCACCTCGGCGAGGGACCCCGGTCCCCGGTAGGCGCCCCAGTCGAGGTCGTTGTCGTCCAACAGGACGGGCAGGAGAACGCGCACCCCGCGCGCGTGGAGGGCGTCGAGGAGGGGGAGGGTGCCCGGTTCGTCACCGACGGAGACGTAGGCGGCCACGGTGCGTGCACCGGAGAGCTCGCCGAGCTCCTGTGCGCGGGCGGCGAGAACCGCGGCCGCCCGTTGCACGTCATCCTCCGGAAACCCGTTCCTTCCGGCGAGGACGCGTCGTCGCAATCCGCGCTTGTCAGGCTCGGCACCGCTCCCGGTCAGGCTCATGCGGACGCCCACCTTCCTTGTCCTTTCATATGCGGATCATTTATATGCAGAGCTACAGAATCCCTGCAATGCCACCGGTTAGGGTGACGCCCATGACTCAGTCGAACTCCAGAATCACCAAGGCCGTCATCCCCGCCGCCGGCCTCGGTACCCGCTTCCTGCCCGCCACCAAGGCCACTCCCAAGGAGATGCTGCCGGTGGTGGACAAGCCGGCCATCCAGTACGTGGTCGAGGAAGCCGTGGCCGCCGGACTGGACGACGTCCTGATGGTCACCGGGCGGAACAAGCGCCCGCTGGAGGACCACTTCGACCGCAACTACGAGTTGGAGGAAGCCCTCACCAAGAAGGGCGACCGGGCACGACTGGCCAAGGTCCAGGAGTCCAGCGACCTGGCCACCATGCACTACGTACGCCAGGGCGACCCCAAGGGCCTCGGCCACGCCGTCCTCTGCGCGGCCCCGCACGTCGGCGACGAGCCCTTCGCGGTGCTGCTCGGCGACGACCTCATCGACCCCCGCGACCCGCTGCTGGCCCGCATGGTCGACATCCAGGAACAGCACGGCGGCAGCGTCATCGCCCTGATGGAGGTCGCGCCCGAGCAGGTCCACCTCTACGGGTGCGCCGCCGTCGAGGCCACCGCGGACGCCGACGTCGTCCGGGTGACCGGTCTGGTGGAGAAGCCCGATCCCGCGGACGCGCCCAGCAACTTCGCCGTCATCGGCCGCTACGTCCTGAACCCGCACATCTTCGAGATACTCCGCACCACCGAGCCCGGCCGCGGTGGCGAGATCCAGCTCACCGACGCCCTCCAGCAGCTCGCCTCGGACGAGAAGGTCGGCGGCCCGGTGCACGGCGTCGTCTTCACGGGCCGCCGCTATGACACCGGCGACCGCGGCGACTACCTCCGTGCCATCGTCCGGCTCGCGTGCGAACGTGAGGACCTGGGCCCGGAGTTCCGGACCTGGCTGCGCGGGTACGTCACCGAGGAGATGTAGCGACGTGAGCGGGACGAACACCGACACCACCGGTCGCGACCACGTCTGGACGGTGGCCGAGCACCTGGAGGACGTCCTGGGGACCGTCCGTCCCCTGGACCCCATCGAACTCCAGCTCCTCGACGCCCAGGGCTGCGTCCTGGTCGACGACGTGGTGGTGCCCGTCTCGCTCCCGCCGTTCGACAACAGCTCCATGGACGGGTACGCGGTCCGCGCGGCCGATGTCGCCGGCGCCGACGACGCGTTCCCGGCAGTGCTCACCGTGATCGGCGACATCGCCGCCGGTCGCGGCGGTCCCCCCGCGGTCGGGCCCGGACAGGCCGCCCGGATCATGACCGGCGCCCCGCTCCCGGCGGGGGCCGAAGCCGTCGTCCCGGTGGAGTGGACGGACGGGGGCCTCGGGGCCGGACGGGTCACCGGGATGCGCGCCCGCAGCACGGCTCCCGAAGGGGCGCACGGTCAGGTGCGCGTCTTCCGGGGGGCGGCGCCCGGAGCGCACGTCCGGGTACAGGGCAGCGACGTGCGCGCCGGCGAGCTGGCGCTCGCGGCCGGCACCGTGCTCCGTGCACCGCAGATCGCCCTGCTCGCGGCGATCGGACGGGGCACCGTGCGGGTGCGCCCCCGACCGCGGGTGGTGGTCCTCTCCACCGGCAGCGAACTCGTGCAGCCCGGGGAGGCCCTGGGCGAGGGGCAGATCTTCGACTCCAACAGCTACGTCCTGACGGCCGCAGCCCGGGAAGCGGGGGCGCTCGCCTACCGGGTGGGTGCCGTCACCGACGACGCGGAGACGCTGCGGACGGCCATCGAGGACCAGCTCATCCGCGCGGACCTGGTCGTCACCTCGGGCGGGGTCAGCGTCGGCGCCTACGACGTGGTCAAGGAGGCCCTCGCGACCCTCGGCGAGGACGGCGGCACGGGCGGTGTCGACTTCCGGGTGCTCGCCATGCAGCCGGGCAAACCCCAGGGCTTCGGTGCGGTCGGCCCCGACCACACCCCCCTGCTGGCCCTGCCGGGCAACCCCGTCTCCTCGTACGTGTCCTTCGAGCTGTTCGTCCGCCCCGCCATCCGGACGCTCGCCGGATTCGACGACGTGCACCGGCCCACCACCCGGGCGGTGCTGCGCGCGGACGGTCCGGTCCCCTCGCCCGCGGGACGGACCCAGTACCTCCGCGGTCGCCACGACCCGACCACCGGTGAGGTGGCCCCCGTGGGCGGCGCCGGCTCGCACCTCGTGGCCGCCCTCGCGCACGCCGACGCGCTGATCGTGATCCCCCGCGAGGTCACCGCGGTGGAACCCGGCACCGAACTGGACGTCGTCCTGCTCTCCTGAGCCCCCCACCTGCCCCGGCCCGGTCCGGGTCCCCTGTGGTCCGGCCGGGTCCTGGGGCGTGACGCGCTCCCCGCGCGCGGTACGGTAGCGCGCACACAGGCTCCGCACGCCGCGTCGCGCGGGCCCGGACCGGGAGCGTCACAGCACATGACCGCGAATCCCCGGGGGGACACCCCCGGCACCTCCGCAGAGGGTCACCTCACCCACCTCGACGCCACCGGCGCGGCCCGGATGGTCGACGTCTCGGCGAAGGAGGTCACCGCCCGCACCGCCCGAGCCAGCGGACGGGTCCTGGTGAACCCGCAGGTCATCGCCCTGTTGCGTGGTACGGGCCTGCCCAAGGGCGATGCGCTCGCCACGGCGCGCATCGCCGGCATCATGGGCGCCAAGCGCACCCCCGAACTGATTCCGCTCTGCCACCCGCTCGCCCTGTCCGGGGTGGAGGTGGACCTGTCCGTCGCCGACGACGCGGTGGAGATCGCCGCCACGGTGCGCACCACCGACCGGACGGGCGTCGAGATGGAGGCGCTCACCGCGGTCACCGCGGCCGCGCTCACCGTCGTCGACATGGTGAAGGCGGTCGACAAGGGCGCCGTGATCACCCGGGTCCGGGTGGAGGAGAAGACCGGCGGCGCCTCGGGCGACTGGAGCCGGGCGTGAGCGCCGGGGAGCACGCGCCCTCCGGCGCCGCTCCCGCAGGGCCGGACGGCACGGCATCCGGTCCGGCGCCCGGGGGGCACCGGGCCCTGGTCGTGACCGCCTCCGGGCGGGCCGCCGCGGGCGTCTACGAGGACCGCGGCGGACCCCTGCTCGCCGCGGGCCTGAGCGCCCTCGGCTTCGCCGTCGCCGGGCCCCGGGTGGTACCGGACGGCGACCCGGTGGAAACGGCGCTGAGGGAGGGCGTGGCAGCCGGTTTCGACGTGATCGTCACCACCGGCGGTACGGGCGTCTCGCCGACCGACCGCACCCCCGAGGCGACCGCGCGGGTCGTCGACCGGGTGGTGCCGGGCATCGCCGAGGCCCTGCGCGCCGACGGCCGCCGCACGGTGCCGACCGCGGCGCTGTCCCGGGGGATCGCGGGGGTGGCCGGCCGCACGCTGATCGTGAACCTGCCGGGGTCCACCGGCGGGGTCCGGGACGGACTGGCCGTACTGGAACCGCTCCTGACGCACGCCGTCGACCAACTGCGCGGTGGGGACCACCCCTCGGCGGCGACGGACGCCGGATCGACCGGGGGCCCACGCTGAACGGCTCCTCCTGGCCCGTCGAACTGGTGGACGGCGAGCTCACCCTCCGTCCCATCAAGCTGCGTGATCAGCGCGCCTGGCGCGAGGTCAACCGGCGCAACCGCGACTGGCTGCGCCCGTGGGAGGCGACCATCCCGCCGCCCACCCCCAGCGGTCCGATCGCCCATCGCCCCACCTACCGGCAGATGGTCCGTCATCTGCGGGCGGAGGCCAACGCGGGACGGATGCTGCCGTTCGTCATCGAGTACCAGGGGCGGTTGGCCGGGCAGTTGACGGTGGCCGGCATCACCTGGGGGTCGATGTGCTCGGGACACGTGGGCTACTGGGTCGACGAGGCCGTCGCCGGGAGGGGCGTGATGCCGACCTCGCTGGCCCTCGCCGTCGACCACTGCTTCCGTACGGTGGGGCTGCACCGCGTCGAGGTCTGCATCCGCCCGGAGAACGTGCCCAGTCGCCGGGTCGTCGAGAAGCTCGGATTCCGGTCGGAGGGGCTGCGTCCGAGGTTCCTCCACATCGACGGCGGCTGGCGGGACCACCTGGTCTTCGCCCTCACCGCCGAAGAGGTGCCGGAAGGGCTGCTGCCCCGGTGGCACCGGGCGCGGGCCCGCCGGGCGGAGCACGCCCCGCAGGGCACCGCCGCGCCGTCGACTGCCGAGCCACCCCAGGGTGACGAATGAGTGTTCGATTTTGAGTCCTATGGAGTGAGTGGATCACCTTCCCTTGATCGGCAAATGGTGCATATATGGATAATTGCCCCTACTTGCCGAGTCGCTGATCGCATCAGTCGCAAAAAAAGTTCGGAATATGAGCCAGATCGTGCGACACACCGCCCCAATTGGCGGATGCCCCCGCGCAAACACCTCTACGGTGTGAGACGTGAGCAGCAGCGGCCTCATCTACGCAGTCATCGTCGGGGCCTGGGCCGCCTACTTGGTGCCGATGTGGCTCCGTAGGCAGGACGAGCTGAACGAGGCCCGGCCGACCGAGCGCTTCAGCACGGCCATCCGACTCCTGTCCGGCCGGGCGGGCATGGAACGCCGGTACGCCAAGGACCTCCTGCGGGCGCGCTCGGGCGAGGACGAGACCTCGTCCCCCGGGGCCGCCCCGGACGGCGCCACCGACTCGGTGGACGTCCGGGCGTTCGCCGTCCCCCCGGGGCCCTCCCGGCAGGAGGTGGCGGCAGCCCGTGAGGAGGCCGCCGCCCGTCAGGAGGCGGCCCGCCTGGAGGCGGAGCGCGAAGAGGCCGCCCGGGCGGAGGAACTCGCCCGTGCGGAAGCGGAGCGCCAAGAGGCCGCGCGCTCCGCGCGCACGGCCGCGCCGCCCCCCCGCCGCGCCACCGCCGAGGCCACCGCGCGCGCCCGGCGCTCGAAGGTGCTGGCCCGGCGCCGGCGCACCACCGTCGTGCTCTTCCTGACGTTCACCGCGGGCGCCCTCGTCGCCGCGGTCGGCGGTCTCGGTTTCCTCTGGGTGCCCGCCGCCCCCGGTGTGCTGTTGAGCGCGTACATCGTGTACCTGCGGCGCCAGGAGCGGCGTCGGTTCGCCTACGTCATGGACCGTCAGCGCGCGGAGCTCGCCGCCCAGCGGCTCCGCGAACGGCAGCCCCGCCGCCCCCGCCCCGACGCGGCCGAAGCCCCGGACCGCCCGGTCGCACCGTCGACGGGAGCGCCGGTCGCCTCCGAGCTGTCGGCCCTGGCGGCGGACCGCCGGGCGCTCGTGGAACAGACCGACCACGCCGAGTGGGTCGACCAGCAGCGGGAGCGCCAACGGGGGCCGGTGCGCGGCGACAGCTGGGACCCGGTTCCGGTGCCGCTGCCCACCTACGTGACCGCACCGGTCGCGCCCCGTGCCACCGGCGGCGTGGACCTCGGCGCCCCGGACACCTGGAGCCCCGCCCGGTCCTCGGCCGCGGAGCCGACCGCGCAGCGGGCGACCACCGACGTCCCCGCGGACGGCACGGGAGAGGACGAGGGCGGGGAGCGGACCGACGCACGGCGCGCCGCCTCCGCCCGACGCTCGCGGGAACGGGGTCGCACCCCGCTCTTCGACCAGTACGAGGACCAGGAGCGCCCCCGCGCCGCCAACGAGTAGGGCGCGGGCGAGGTCGCCCTCGGCGGCACAGGTCCGCTGGTCATGGTCGGCCGAGCGGATTTCCGGGCACCGCCGCGGGAGTGCTAGAGTTCCACTCGTTGCAAGGGCCTGTGGCGCAGTCCGGTAGCGCACCTCGTTCGCATCGAGGGGGTCAGGGGTTCGAATCCCCTCAGGTCCACAGAAGCAGAAGGAAAGACCCTTCTTGAGCGAGCTCAGGAAGGGGAGGAGATCCCGTCCGATCGGAAAGATCGGGTGGGGTCTTCGTCGTTTCCGGGGTCCGCTCGATGCCTGCTCCGGGTGGTGGCGCGACGACCACGGGACCGTCAGGGGGCGGATGCCCCCGGGGCAGAACCAGCACGTGGACGTGGATCTCCTCGGCCGGTCCCACTCAGGTCTTCCACGCCCTCGGCGTCGTCGGCCCATCTGGTGGTCTGCACCGGACGAACCCGGTCGAGCAGGACGCCTTCCCTCGCCAGGACGAAGGCCAATGCCAGCATGGCCGCACGTGCGTTGCCGTCCGCGAACGGATGGAAGAAGAGGACGTCCAGGTAGGTGCGGGCAGCGCGGGACGGGAGGGGCGGATCCGGTCGAGCGCTCTCGGCCAGACAGCGCTCGAACCGGGCCCGTGTGCCGGGGCGAGGCCGTAGCGCTCCCGTCCGCCCTTTCGCGAGGGCCGGCATCTGACGGAAGCCGACGGGGCCGCGGCCCAGCACGGCACGCTGCCACTTCGCCATGAGCGCGAAGGTCAGCGGTCTGCCCCGCTCGGCGTCGGCGAAGGCCATGTCGAGGGCGGTCAGGACCTGTGCGGTCCCCTCGCGGTCCCGGCCGCCTCGCGTCGCCCTGAAGAAGTTCCGGAAGCCGTCGCGGGCCGGTGCTCCGGAGACGAGACCCGAGCCGTGCCAGGATGGCCACGCGACTTCCGGCCGGACGAGCAGCCAGTCGGCAAGGCCTCCTCCGGTGGGCCGGGCGCGGACGTCATCCGATGCCGCCCACGCCTCCGGCGAACCGCGAGCTCACCGCGTCGACCACCGCAGCTTCAGGCGCGATCCAACTGCCGAACCGGCCGCCGACCGCGTTCTCGACGATCTCCCGGGCCTGGCCCTCGTCGACGCCCTTGCCGGCGAGGAACCATCGGAGGACTTGCACGCAGTGCCCGTACCAGCCGCTCTCGGCCCGGGTGCGGTCGGCCACCGTGGTGACCAGACGGGTGCATGCCCGCTCCCCGGGCCCATGGTCCGTCGACGCCACCGGAGTGCCTTCCGGCGGAGCCAGGTCTGCGAACCGTTCCGCCAGGTCCTCCAGCCAGCCGCGCCATTCCCGAAGGGCCCCGACGACCAGCGGGGCGGTTTCCTCCGGGGTCGTCACGGAGTCGGAGGCGCAGCACCGGGCCTCGACGACGCCTCCGTCGACGTCGCCCTCACCGAGCGACCAGTTCCATCCGCAGGCCCATCGGCCGTACCGGTCCGTCAGGAACTCGGTGACGGGATCCAGCGATCGCCGGCGATCCTCCCGAGCGGCTTCGGAGTCGGGCAGCAGAGGCGCGACCAGGATCGTCAACTCCTCCGCCGCGTCCTCGTCCAGTGTGAAGGGATGATGAGCCGGATCCACTTCTGCCCACATCAGGGTGTGTGGCCATGGTTCACCCACCGCCCCACCCTGCCCCGTGCGGCCGTCCTGACTCCACTCCATTTCGCGTGGCCGCCCCTCGGGGGAAACGGCATTCGGTGATCGGGGAAGCGATCTCCCACTGCTTCCGTCGCCGCCTGGTCCAAGGCGTGGGTGAACACCCTCCGGAGCGCATGTCCTTGAGCTCGCTCAAGGGCTTCTGGTGCCGGTCGTAAGCCGCTCGTCGTTCCGGGACGCCCGCCGCGGGTGCCCGGCCCGGACGTCGTCCGCCCCGCCCGAGGCGGACCCGCGTCACAGGGTGCGCTCCGCGCCCCACAGCGGCAACTGCGCGAAGAAGTCCACGGCTTCGCCCCGCCAGCGCGGACGCCAGGTCGCCGCGAGTGCGGACGCCTCCCGGGCGGACCGGCGGATGTCCTCGCGCAGTCGTTCGTCGACGCCGTGGCGGCGGGCGGTCTCCTGGACCCGTTCGACGGTCTCCGGAGCGCAAACGGGGTCGGACAGCGCGGCCTCCACCACCTCCCGGTCCCGGCCGCTCGTCGCTGCCAGGAGGGCGCACACGGCGTAGCTCAGACGGCCCGCGCGCAGATCGGCGCCGGCCGGCTTGCCCGTCGTGCCGGGGTCGGCGAAGAGGTCGAGGTAGTCGTCGCGCAGTTGACCGCTCACCCCGACCAGCCGGGCGTACCGGGCCAGTTCGTCGTGGTGGCTGGCCGGGTCCTCGCCGGCGGCGAGCAGGCCCAGCCGCAAGGGGGCCAGCACCGAGTACCGGGCGCTCTTGTAGTCGGACACCAGGTCCAGCCGTTCCCGGTCGGGCACGGGCCCGAAGTCGCGCTCCAGGTCGAGGAACTGACCGACGACCGTGTCCGCGCCCGTCGTCGCCTGCACGGCGGCCATGGCCTGGCGCAGGTCCCGGGGGAGGGGCGCGTCCAACAGCACCTGTAGGGACAGGAAGGCGGCCAGGTCCCCGGCCAGGACGGCGAGGCCCAGCGCCGTCTGCGGACGGTCGGGGAACCGCTCCCGGTAGGCGTAGTACACGGACGGTGCGCCGCGGCGCACCGGTGAGTCGTCGACGATGTCGTCGTGGATGAGTCCGTGCGTCTGGAGCAACTCGATGCTGAGCGCGGCCTCGTCCAGCCCGGGCACGGGATCGGGAGTGACCAGTCGTGCCGCCTCGTGCACCAGTGCCACCCGCAGCCGTTTTCCGCCGCGCAGCGACATGTCCCGCACCAGGTCCAGCGCTTCGACCGCGAACGAACCGTGGGCGAGGGGCCGTCGGGCGAGCGCGTCGAAGTACTCCGCGAACAGCGCGTCGAAGCGGTTGCGGTACTCGGCGAGCCGCTCGTGGACACGGGCCGCGTTCTCGACGGACATGAAGGGCACTCCCTGGCGGACACCGGTCGACGCGGACGGGGTCGGGTGCGGCCGACCGGTGCCGACGGACCCCTCTCAGTATCACCGGGTCGGGCGGAGCCCCGGCCCCGGGAAGCCGCACGCCGAGCGGGGGCGGGCGGTCGACGCGGCGGGCCGGGTGGTCGCTGCCGTTCCGGCGGGACGAACTGCCGGGACGCGGCAGCGGAGCGGCGGTCGGGTCACAGCGGGGTGATGACCTTCTGACGCAGGTGTCCGTAGACCACCGAGGTGCGGACGTCTGCGAGTTCGGGTCGCTTTGTCAACTTGTCGAGGACCAGGGCGTGCAGATGGTCCGTGTCGCGTACGGCGACGTGCACGAGGAAGTCGTCGTTGCCTGTGAGGACGAAGATCGAGACGACCTCGGGCATGTCCTCCAGGAACGCCTGGAACGCCTCGATCACGGAGCGGGTGGGTGGCCGGACCCGCACGGCGATCACCGCTTGGAGTCCGCGGCCCAGTGAGGCGAGGTCCACGTCCGCGTGATAGCCGGTGAGCACCCCGCGCTGACGCAGTGACCGCACTCGTTCGAGGCAGGTGGACGGGGCGATGCCGAGGGCCTCGGCCATCTCCCGGTTGGTCCGCCGGCCGTCCTCCTGGAGCATCCGCACCAGCGCCGAATCTAGTTCGTCCATGCTCGATTCACCTTTGCAGAATCCGAATGTTATTCGGATTCTATCGAGTTTCATCGGCTTCTTTGCTGGATGAACGGGAAGATGCTTATTCTTTATTCGGTTTTCCAGGGCTTCGATGGTGTGTGAGGGGTGTGGACTTCGAATGCGGGAGCGATGGCCTGACCCGCGTGCGGTGCTCGCGGTGGCGGTGGCTGCACTGCTGTGGAGCAGTTCGTACGCCGTCACCAAACGGGTGCTGGACGACGTCGGCCCCCTCACGATCGGCGCCGTCAGGTTCACCCTCGCGGCGCTGCTGCTGGGCGTGGTGATGTGGCTGCGCCGCAACCGCCCGGCCCGACCGGACGTCCGGCAGCGGCGACGGCTCTACCTGAGCGGGCTGTTGGGCATCACCGTCTACTTCGTGCTGGAGAACGTCGGCGTCGACCTCTCCACCGCGTCCGACGCCTCGCTGATCGTGGCCACCTACCCGTTGATGACGATGTTGTGGGAACGGGTCGCCCTCGGTACGCGGATGTCACCCCTTCGGGTGGCCGGCGTGCTGCTGGCCACCTTCGGCGCCTTCCTCGTGGTGCGCAACGGGGCCGAGGTCGGCGGTGGTTCGCGCTGGGCGGGTGACCTCCTGCTGCTGCTCGGCGGGGTGGCCTGGGCCGGTTACAACGTGCTCGGCAAGCGGGCGAACGAGGGCCAGGACGCCCTCGGCGTCACCTATCACCAGACGGTGGCGGGCGCTGCCGGATTCCTGGTGGCCTCCCTGTGGGAGGTCGGCGAGTGGCGGATGCCCGGCGCGGTCTCCGGGACCTTGTTGGCCTACCTGGCCGTGGCCTGCTCGGTCGGCGCCTTCCTGCTCTACAACCACGGCCTGAGCCGCCTGCCGTCGAGCGTCGCGGTGAACGTGCTGAACCTGGTGCCGATCTTCGGCGTTCTGGGGGCCGTGCTGATCAACGGGGAGTCGATCCGGCTCGCCCAGGCGGTCGGCGGTGCGGTCATCATCGCCGGGGTGGTGGTCGGCATGGTGGAACGGCCGGCCGCGGCCGGGCGTGAGGCGACCGCCAAAGGCGCGTCCGGTGCGGTGACCGCCCCGACCGGGGGCGGCCTGAGCCGCCGCCCGGGCTCAGGCCGTCAGGGCCTTGGCGTAGCAGAGGGTCAGCGGGCTCTCGCGGTAGTGGCCGAACTTCGCGCACGGCAGGTAGCCGCTGGACTCGTAGAGGGCGACGGCCTCGGGCTGGGCGGTGCCCGTCTCCAGGACCATGCGGATGCGGCCGGCAGTGCGGGCGTCGGACTCCAGTCGGGCGAGCAGGCGCCGGGCCAGGCCGCGGCCCCGGGCCTCCGGCGTGACGTACATGCGCTTGATCTCGGCGTCGCCGTCCGTGTACCCCTCGGGGCCGGTGCTCTGGCTGCGCCAGCCGGCGGTGGCGATCGGGGTGCCGTCCGCCTCGTACGCGATCAGGTACAGCCCGCGGGGCGGATCGAACATGGTGGGGTTCAGCGGGGTCGCGTCGCCGTCGCCGCCGTACCGCTCGGCGTACTCCAGCTGGACGCGGTCGTTCAGCCGCACGGCGTCCGGGTGGGCGAAGGAGGCGATGCGTATATTCATGCTATCCATCGTACTTCTATGCAGTGGTCGGGGTGGAGCGCCCGCACGGGCCATCTGCCAGTGTGCCGGTAGGCTGCCCCGATGCTCACTGTGACCTCCGTCAACGTCAACGGATTGCGGGCCGCCGCCAAGAAGGGCTTCGTGGAGTGGCTCGCGCGGACGTCCGCCGATGTGGTGTGCCTCCAGGAGGTCCGCGCCGAGCCGGCGCAGCTGCCCGAGGCCGTCCGGGCGCCCGAGGGGTGGCACGGCTTCCACGCGCCGGCCGCCGCGAAGGGCCGGGCGGGCGTGTCGCTGCTCACCCGCCGGGAGCCGGACGCGGTGCGGACCGGGTTCGGGGTGGCGGAGTTCGACGACAGCGGACGCTATCTGGAGGCCGACCTGCCGGGCGTCACCGTGGCCAGCCTCTACCTGCCCTCCGGGGAGGTCGGCACCGAGCGCCAGGAGGAGAAGTTCCGGTTCATGGACGCCTTCCTGCCCCACCTGGTGGACCTGCGGGCCCGGGCCGCGGCGGACGGGCGCGAGGTCGTGGTGTGCGGCGACTGGAACATCGCCCACCGCGAGGCCGACCTGAAGAACTGGCGGAGCAACCGCAAGAACGCCGGCTTCCTTCCCGAGGAGCGGGCCTGGCTGGACCGGGTACTCGACCCGGCGGACGGCGGCTACGTGGACGTGGTGCGTGCCCTGCACCCCGACGTGGACGGGCCCTACTCCTGGTGGTCCTACCGCGGCCGCGCCTTCGACAACGACAGCGGATGGCGGATCGACTACCAGATCGCCACCCCCGGCCTCGCCGAGCGGGCGCTGAAGGGCACCGTCGAGCGCGCCGACAGCCACGAGCTGCGCTGGTCGGACCACGCACCGGTGACCGTCGTCTACGGCAGCTGACCGGCGGCGGGCCGGGCCGGACGCAGCACCTCGTACTCGCGCAGGTCGACGCGTCGCGTCGCGGTCCGGAACTCGGTGGTGGTGCCCGGCCAGACGGTGGTGTTGCGGCCCCCCGCGTCGAGGTACCAACTGCGGCAGCCGCCGGTGTGCCACACGGTGCGCGCCAGTCGGCGCTGGACCATCGCGTTCCAGGCGTGCACGGCGCTCGCGCGGGGCATGAGCGCGACCGGAGCGCCGGCGCCGCCGAGGGCGTCGAGTCGGCGCAGGTAGTCGGCGAGGTAGGCGAGTTGTGCCTCGATGACGAGGGTCATCGAGGAACTGCCGAGGCCGGTGTTGGGGCCGATGATGGTGAGCCAGTTGGGGAAGCCGTGGATGGTGGTGCCCCGCAGCGCGTGCATGCCGTGCTGCCAGTGCTCGGCGAGGGTGCGTCCGTCGATGCCGGTGACCCGCTCGGCGACCGGCGGTTCGGTGACGCGGAAGCCGGTGCCGAAGACGATGACGTCGGCCCGCGCCTCGGTGCCGTCCGCGGCGACCAGGGTGTCGCCGCGGACCTCGGCGAGGCCGGCGCCGATCACCTCGACGTTGGGGCGGGCGAGCGCCGGGTAGTAGGTGTTGGAGAGCAGGATGCGCTTGCAGCCCAGACGGTAGTCGGGGGTGAGCGCGGCCCGCAGGACCGGATCGGCGACCGCGTCGGCCAGGTGCCGGCGGGCGGCCCGCTCGACCACTTGGAGCAGCCGGGTCTGCCGGGTGAACGCATAGGTCTGGAGTTCGCGCACGCCCCAGAGCGCGCTCCGGCGCATCTGGATGGTGAGCGGAAGCAGTCGGTGCAGTCGGCGTTCGAGACCGCTGGTGGCACGGTCACGGCGCGGCAGGACCCAGGGCGGGGTGCGCTGGAAGAGGGTGAGCCGGGCCGCGTCCGGTTGGATCTCCGGGACGAACTGGACTGCGGAGGCGCCGGTGCCGACGACCGCGATCCGGGCGCCCCGCAGGTCGTGGTCGTGGTTCCAGCGGGCGGAGTGGAACACCTTGCCGGGGAACGAGTCGAGGCCGGGCACCTCGGGGACCTTCGGGTCGGACAGCGGTCCGGTTGCGCTGACGACGAGATCGGCGGTTAGGGAACCGCCGGTGGTCGTCAGCTCCCACCGCAGGAGGGCGGGGTCCCAGCGGGCCCGGGTCAGCTCGTGGTGCAGCCGTAGGCGGGGGCGGATCCGGTGGGCGTCGGTGAGGTGCTCCAGATAGCCGCGGATGTGCTCCTGACCGGAGAAGGTGCGCGGCCAGTGGGGGTGCGGGGCGAAGGAGAAGGAGTACAGGTGGGAGGGGATGTCGCAGGCGCAGCCCGGGTAGTCGTTGTCGCGCCAGGCCCCGCCGACCGAGCCCGCGCGCTCCAGCACGACGAAGTCCTCGACGCCCTCGCGGCGCAGGCGGATCGCGGCGCCGAGTCCGCCGAAGCCGCTGCCGATCACCGCGACCCGTACGTGGGGGTGCGTTCGCGTGGCGGGGGCGGAGTCGTTCCGCTCGGGGCCGCGGTGCTGCTCGGGCATGGCGTGGTGCCTCCGTGAACCTGGTCCGCGATCGGTGCCCGGGGCGTGGCGACACTGCCGACGATCACGGGCGCCGTCTGCTCACGGGAGCGTAGGCGGCGGTTCCCTTGATCGTCCACGGCGGTCGGCCCCGGCCCGGCCCGGGGCGCGGCGGACGGGCGACAGGCGGCCGGTTCAGTCGGGGCGGGGCGGCAACGGGGGTCGGGTGCGGTCCGGCACGCAGGAGTAGTCGGGGGGCGAGGCCGCCGGGTGCCGGGCGAGCAGTTCCAGGGCCAGGGTCACCGCGTCGTCGAGGACGGCGTACCGGCCCTCGGCCCAGTCCAGGGGGGTGCGCAGGGCGGGCAGATCGGGCTCGACGCCGTGGTTCTCCACGGACCATCCGTAGGCGTCGAACCAGGCGGCGTTCATCGGGACCGTGATCACCGTGCCGTCGCCGAGCTGATGGCGGCCCGTCATGCCGACGACGCCGCCCCAGGTGCGCTGGCCGACCACCGGGCCGATTTCCAGCAGCTTGAACGCGGCCGTGATCATGTCGCCGTCCGAGGAGGTGGCCTCGTCGGCGAGGGCGACGATGGGGCCGCGCGGGGCGTGGGAGGCGTACGAGACGGGTTGGGCGTCCCGGGTGAGGTCCCAGCCGAGGATGGTGCGGGTCAGCTTCTCGACGACGAGTTCGCTGATGTGACCGCCGGCGTTGCCGCGCACGTCCACGATGAGCGCCGGTCGGGCCACCTCGCCGCGCAGGTCCCGGTTGAACTGGGCCCACCCGGAGCCGCCGAGGTCGGGGATGTGCAGGTAGCCGCACTTGCCGCCGCTGAGCCGGCGGACCACCTCGCGCCGTTTGGCCACCCAGTGCTGGTAGCGCAGCGGTCGGTCGTCGACGAGCGGGACCACGGCCACCCGGCGGGGCGGCCCGGTGCCCCCGGCCGGGGTGAAGGTCAGTTCGACGGTGGTGCCGCCGGCCGCGGCGAGCAGCGGGAACGGCCCCGCGACCGGGTCGACGGGGCGGCCGTCGACATGGGTGAGCGCGGCTCCCTCGCGGATGCCGGTGCCGGCGAGCGGCGAGCGGGCCTTGGAGTCGGAGGAGTCGCCGGGCAGGATCCGTTCGACGAGCCAGCCCTCGGGGCGTCGGACGAGGTCGGCGCCGAGCATCCCCTGGGGGCGCTCGTAGTGCGGCGGACCCTCGTTGCGCCGGGCGGGCGTCACGTACGCGTGGGAGGTGCCGAGTTCGCCGAGCACTTCGCGCAGCAGGTCGGCGAACTCGTCGGGGGAGGCGACCGCGTCGACCAGCGGCCGGTACTGGTCCAGGACGGCGTCCCAGTCGATGCCGCCCATGCCGGGTTCCCAGTAGTGGGCGCGGATGATCCGCCCGGCCTCCTCGTACGCGCCCCGCCACTCGGCGGGCGGATCGACGTCGTGGAGGATGCGGCGCAGGTCGATCCAGACGGTGGAGTCGCCGTCGCCGGAGTCGGCGGCCGGCTGGGCGCGCAGCTCGTCCTCGTCCATCACGACCAGGCGGGTGCCGTCCCCGCTCACGGCGAACCAGTCGAGGTGGTCGACCAGTTCGGTGCGCTTGGCCTTGGTGATGTCGAAGTGTTCGAGGGTGGGGCGGCCCGAGGTGTCGGCGGGGTTGGCGAAGGTCTCGCCGAGCGCCCCGGAGATGGGCCAGCGCAGCCAGACCAGCCCGCCGCCGGCGACCGGGCTCAGGGCGGAGTACTTGGAGGCGGGCACCGGGAAGGGGGTGACCCGTGGTTCCAGTCCCTCCGCCTCGATGGTCACGGCGCCGGCGTCGGAGCCCGGCGGCTCGCCCTCCTCCGCCGGGTCCAGGCCGCCCGCGGCGGGGCGTCCGTCCGGGAGCAGCGCGAACGGGGACGGGGTAGCGGAGGAGAGCGGGACGAGGTAGGGGCGGCAGCCCAGCGGGAACGACAGGTCACCGGTGTGCACGTCGTAGACCGGGTCGAAGCCGCGCCAGGAGAGGAAGGCGAGGTAGCGGCCGTCG
This sequence comes from Streptomyces sp. NPDC002490, assembly GCF_040296045.1. Classification (NCBI taxonomy): domain Bacteria; kingdom Bacillati; phylum Actinomycetota; class Actinomycetes; order Kitasatosporales; family Streptomycetaceae; genus Streptomyces; species Streptomyces sp. NPDC002490. The sequence continues at coordinate 44,181 of NZ_JBEOWM010000010.1, forward strand.
CTGGTGAAGACCGGGTTCTCGTCCTCGAAGCGGCCCTGGGTGACGTCGATGACGGTGCCCGCGCCGGGGCCGGTGATCCGGGCCAGCTTGATGGAGCGCAGGCTCCGCCCGATTCCGGGGTGCGACCAGGTGAGCCAGGCGCCGTCGGGGGAGAACGCGAGGTCGGTGACCGGGCCGTTGAGCGAGCGGATCAGCTCCGTCGGGCCGCCGGCGCGGGCGCCGGGGCGCGGCGGGTCGAGGTCCGCAGGTCCGTCCTCGGCGGTCCCGGTGTCCGGAAGGGCCGCGTCCGGCGCCGCTCCGGTGTCCGTGGTGACCACGGCGCCCGTGACGACCGGGTCCGCGGGGTCCTCGGTGGTGTCGAGGAGGAGCAACCGTCCGTCGTTGGCGGCGATGGCGAGCCGGTCGCCGTCCGGATCGGGGACGAGTTCGAGGACGTGGCCCAGTTCGCCCGGGGCGCCGGCGGTGAGCCGGCGCGGCGGGCGGTCGCCGGAGGCGCGCGGCAGGTAGGCGATCTCGACGGCGTCGGCGCCGTCGGCGTCGCTGACGTAGGCGACCCGCCCGCCGCCCGAGCCGAGCAGCACGGGGAGCCGCACCCGTACTCCGGGGGTGTCGGCGAGGGTGCGGGCGGGGCCGTCGCGGTGGGTGAGCCAGTAGAGGCTGCCGCGCACCACGATCGCGCTGGCCCGCCCGGTCTCGTCCACCGAGAGCCCGTCCACGTGGCGGGCGGCGGCCACCTGGTAGGGGCGGCGCCCGGCGCGGGGGCCGCCGAGGCGCACGTCCAGCCGGCGGGGGCGGGCGTGCGGGGAGAGGTCGTCGACGAGCCACAGCCCGCCCGCGCACTGGTAGACGATCCGCTCGCCGTCGCTGGCGGCGTTGCGGGCGTAGAAGGCGTCGTGGTCGGTGTGGCGGCGCAGGTCGGTGCCGTCCGGGCGGCAGGAGTACAGGTTGCCGACGCCCTCGTGGTCGGAGAGGAACGCGATCCGCCCGGCGACGATCATCGGGGACTCCAGGTGTCCGCCGAGCCCTTCGAGCAGCCGTTCGCCGTGCAGCCACAGTCGGCCGGTGGCCCCGCCGCGGTACCGCTTCCAGGAGGCGGGTTCGTGCGGTGGCTTCCCGGTGAGGAGGAGGGTGCGGGGTTCGCCGTCGAGCGGGGCGACGGCGAGGTCGCTGACCGGGCCCCAGGGGAGACGGCCGCCGGGGGAACCGTCGAGGGGCAGCCGGTGGGCCCAGGCGAAGTAGGTGAAGGGCTGGCCGTGCGAGGCGACGGCCAGGACGTCGCAGTGGCCGTCCTCGTCGGGCGGCGCCCAACCGCAGACCCGGGTGTCGGGGGCGCCCCAGTAGGTGAGCCGCCGGGCGGGGCCGCCGGCGACGGGCACGAGGTGCACCTCCGGGTCGAGGCTGCGCCAGCTCGTGTACGCGATCCGGGTGCCGTCGGGGGAGAAGCGGGGGTGACCGACGCGGGTGCGGTCCACGGTGAGTCGCCAGGCGCGCGGCGGGGTCGCGCCGGCGGGGTGCAGCGGCGCGACCCACAGGTCGTCCTCGGCGACGAAGGCGAGCAGGTCACCGTGGAGGTGGGGGAAGCGCAGGTATCCGGGGTCGGTGTGCGGGGCGTCGGTGACGTGGTCGACGCCGGCGGCAGCGGCGGTGGGTCGGGTGTCCGCGGGGGGTGGCTGGCCTGTGGGGTCGGTCACCCTTCCATGGTTTTCCCGGGGCGCGGGGGCGGCAACTCAGGCGGGAGCGTCGACGTCGCGCGGCTGTGGCGCAGAACACGTACGAAACGGTTTCGTTTCGTTTGGCGGGTCGGGTAACGTGACATCCGTACGAAACGGTTTCGTACCGATCAGGTTGGCTGCCGTGCGTGTGGTGCCCGTCAGGGGTGCGACACGGTCAGTAGCCGTTAAACTGCCGCGCGATACGAAGGGGGATGAGGGCATGGCCGAGGTGACGATGACGCGCCGCAGTCGCATCACCCCCGAACGCGAGGCGGAGCTGTACGCCGCCGTACTCGACCTCTTGCGTGAGGTCGGTTACGACGGGTTGACGATGGACGCCGTCGCGGCGCGCACCCGGTCCAGCAAGGCCACCCTCTACCGTCAGTGGGGCAGCAAGCCCCGCCTGATCGTCGAGGCGCTGCGCGGGCACAAGCACGCCAGTGTCGACGACGTCGACACGGGCACGCTGCACGGTGATTTCCACGCCCTGGTGATGCGGGCCGACGACTGCCAGTTGGAGCAGGAATCGGCGTTGATCCGCGGTCTCGCGATGGCCATCCAAGCCGAGCCGGACCTCCTCCGGGTCTTCCGGGAAGAGGTCATCGAGCCGGAGCTGGCCGAGTTGGAGGTCCTGTTGCAACGGGGCGTCGAGCGCGGCGAGGTCAGTGCGGACCATCCCGCCCTGGGATACGTCCTGCACATGCTGTTGGGCGCTTTCGTCACCCGGACCCTGATCGATGACCGGCCGCCCACGCAGGAGTTCCTGCACGACTACGTCGATGCCGTGATCGTCCCCGCCCTCGGCCTCTGACCCCCGGTCCGCGTTCCGGGCACCCCACCCGGTCGCGCTCCGTCCGTCACCTTCTCGTTCCTCCGCACCACCGGGCCGTCCCCCACCCATGGGCCGCGCCCCGCTCCACCTGACGCGACCGCTCACGTCGTCGGGCTGGTGATCCCTGCCCTCTGTACGCACACGACCTGACCGGGAGTACCTCTGTCGTGGCCACGTTCCTCTACAAAGTCGGTCGGCTGGCCTTCCGCCGCCGCCACTTCGCCGCCCTCATCTGGGTGGCGCTGCTGACCCTCGCGGGGGTCGGCGCCGCCAGCGCGCCGGCACCGGGGGCCGGCTCCTTCTCCATTCCCGGCACGGAGGCCCAGCGCGCCTTCGACCTCCTGGAAGAGCGCTTCCCGGGCTCCGCCGCCGACGGTGCCACGGCCCGCGTCGTCTTCAAGGCCCCCGAGGGCCAGACGATGAACGACGCCGCGCACAAGGCGGTCGTGCAGGACGCCGTCGAGAAGCTCGGCGAGGACAAGCAGGTGGCCAACGTCACCGACCCCTACGTCACCGAGTCCGTCAGCAAGAGCGGTGAGATCGCGTACGCGCAGGTCACGTACGAGGTCAACAGCATGGAGCTGAAGGACGACTCCCGGGACGCCCTGGAGAAGACGGTCGAGGACGCCCGCACCGGCGGACTGACCGTCGAGGTCGGCGGTGACGCCCTCCAGGTCATGCCGCACACCGGCACCGCCGAGATCATCGGCATCGCCATCGCCGCGGTCGTCCTGGTCATCACCCTCGGCTCGCTGGTCGCGGCCGGGCTCCCGCTGCTCACCGCCCTGATCGGGGTGGGCATCGGCATCTCGACGATCACCGCCCTGGCCAAGGTCCTGGACCTCGGCACCACCACCGGCACCCTCGCCATGATGATCGGCCTCGCGGTCGGCATCGACTACGCCCTGTTCATCGTCTCCCGCTACCGCGCGGAACTGGACGAGGGCCGGGAGCGCGAGGAGGCCGCCGGGCGGGCGGTCGGCACCGCCGGCTCCGCCGTGGTGTTCGCCGGTCTGACCGTGGTGATCGCCCTGGTCGGCCTCGCCGTCGTCAACATCCCGATGCTCACCAAGATGGGCGTGGCCGCGGCCGGCACCGTCGCCATCGCCGTGCTGATCGCCCTCACCATGATCCCGGCGCTGCTCGGCTACGCCGGCCGCAAGATCCGCCCGGCGAGCGCCAAGGGCAAGCTGCGCGGCGGCAAGAAGGGCGCCGCTCCGGCGACCGACGCCGCCGCCGAGCCCGTCGAGGCCAAGGTCAACATGGGCACCAAGTGGGCCCGGTTCGTCATCCGCCGCCCCGTCGCGGTGCTGCTGGTCGGCGTGCTCGGCCTGGGCGCCGCCGCGCTGCCCGCCGGTTCGCTGGCCCTCGGCCTGCCCGACGACGGCGTCCAGCCCACCGACACCACCCAGCGCAAGGCGTACGACCTGCTCTCGGAGGGCTTCGGACCCGGCTTCAACGGTCCGCTGGTCGTTCCCACCGACCTCCGCGGCACCGACGACCCGAAGGCCGTCGCCCAGGACGTGGTCGAGACCATCAGCAAGGTCGACGGGGTCGTCTTCGCCTCCCCGGCCACCTTCAACAAGGCCGGTGACACGGCGCTGATCAGCGTCATCGCCGAGTTCAAGCCGAGCAGCACCGAGACCGAGGACGTCGTCCACGACATCCGGGCCGCGGGCGCCGAGCTGAAGAAGGAGCACGGCGCGGACATCACCGTCACCGGTGCCACCGCGATGAACATCGACGTCTCGGAGAAGCTCAACGACGCGCTGTTGCCCTACCTGGCACTGGTCGTCGGCCTCGCCTTCCTGCTGCTGATCATCGTCTTCCGCTCGGTGCTGGTGCCGCTGAAGGCCGCCCTCGGCTTCCTGCTGTCGGTGCTCGCCGCGCTCGGCGCCGTCGTCGCGGTCTTCCAGTGGGGCTGGCTCGGCGGGCTGTTCGGGGTCGAGGAGACCGGTCCCATCATGTCGATGATGCCGATCTTCATGGTGGGCGTGGTGTTCGGCCTGGCCATGGACTACGAGGTGTTCCTGGTCACCCGGATGCGCGAGGCGTACGTGCACGGGGAGCGGCCCGGTCAGGCGATCGTCACCGGGTTCCGGCACGGCGCGCGGGTGGTGACCGCCGCGGCCGTCATCATGATCGCGGTGTTCGCCGGGTTCATCGGATCCAGCGACCAGATGATCAAGATGATCGGCTTCGGGCTCGCGGTCGCCGTCCTCTTCGACGCCTTCCTGGTGCGCATGGTGATCGTGCCCGCGGTGCTGGCCCTGCTCGGTGACAAGGCGTGGTGGCTGCCGAAGTGGCTGGACCGGGCGCTGCCCAACGTGGACGTGGAGGGCGAGGGGCTCAAGGACCTCGGCACCTCCGCCGGTCCCCGGGACGAGGACCGGGAGCTGGCGCGGGTCTGACCCGTCCGAGCACCGCACCGGGGCCCCGGGGAGCAGCCGCTCCCCGGGGCCCCGGCCGTTGTCCGAGGTGCCGGGACCTTTGACCTAGTGCCGGGCGACCGGGCCGTCTCCGTCCAGGGCCGGTGGGGCGTGCGCCGGCGGATCGGTAGCGTTCGAGTGCCACCGGCTGCCCGGTCGGTGCCCGCCCCACGGGGAGCCGGTGGCGTACGCGTTCCGCACGGGGGAGGGCACGAGAGGTCGTCCATGAACGTCGCCGAACCGGTCTCCGCACTCTTCCCCGGTGCATCGGGGCGGATCGTCAGCGCCCTGGCCCGGCACCGCCGGGCCGGTGGGGACCGGCTGACCCTCGCCGAACTGACCCGTGCCTCCTCGGTGGTGGCCTCCCAGACGGAGGCGGTGCTGTTCCGCCTGGGACTGTTGGGACTGCTGGCACCTCGTGCCCGTGGGGAGGACGTGCACCTGGTCCCCGGTCACCTGGTATGGGACGCCCTCGACGGCCTCCTCGACCTCGGCCCCGCGCTCCGCGCCCGGGTGCGCGCCCGCGCACTCGCCGAGCTCGACCCGCCGCCCCCACACCTCGGGATCAGCGGCGCGGTCGTCGACGGCACCGCCACCGGGCCCTCGGACACCCTGCACCTGACGGTCACCGCCCCCGCCCCGCTGCCGGAAGGCTGGGTGCGCGGGGTGGAACGCCTGGCGGAACGGCTCGCGGCGGACCTCGGCAACATCGTCACCCACGCCCTGGTGGACGGCCCGGCACCGGGAGCGGTGCCCGTGCTCCGCGAGGAGCCGGGCACCCCGCCGGACCGGTCCTGGTCCCCGGCCTGAGTCGCCCACGGCCCTGAGGCGGGCCCCGGGGTCCGCCTCAGCGCAGTCGGCCGGCGCGGGCGGCGGCCACCGCCGCATAGGTCCGCCCCAGGAAGCGGATCAGCGCCCGGGAGTCGAACTGGACCAGGGACACGCCCGTCGCCGAGTGCAGTTCCACCACGGCCTGGGCCCGCCCGCACGGCCAGATGCTGACCGGGCCGTGCGCCACCGGAGCGGTCAGGCCCCGCTCCAGCAGGTCACGGGTGAAGACCCAGTCACCGGACTCCTCGGCCCCGGTCACGCTGGCCGGAAGGGTCAGATGGACGGCGCCCGGGTCGAGGTCGGGGTCGTACGACAGGGAGACGGGGACGGCGGGGCGCTCGCCCGCGGTGTCCGTCACGACATGGGCCCGAGCGCGCTCCTGGACGGCGGTCATCGGACGACTCCTCACGCTCGCTCTGCATGCGGTGTATACACCAATGTTCCATATCTTCTGATATGCGGGCCAGGGGATGTCGGCCTCCGGTGGTGGATCACCTGCCCGCGCCCGCGCACACCATGCGCACTCGTCCGCCGTCACGGGCGTCCCGCACGCGGGAGCGCGGACCCGGTGTGCACTCCGGAAGCACCCCGGGCGGCGCCGGGGAATCCCGCCAAGCCGATGGGTGTTACACGTTCCGTCGAAGACCGCACACCGTACGGGGGGACGGACAGATGACCACCGAAGCGAGCACGGGCGCACGCCCCGCGCACCCGACCCCGGTCCAGGTGCACGGCACCGTCGCCCCGGGCTTCGAGGGCGTACGGTCCGCCTTCACCCGGAACTTCACCGAGCGCGGCGAGCACGGTGCGGCGCTCGTGGTCCACCGGGACGGAGACCCGGTCGTCGACCTGTGGGCCGGCGCCCGCGACCTCGACGCCCCCGACGGCGCGCCCTGGCAGCAGGACACCGCGCAGATCGTGCGCTCCGTCACCAAGGGCGTGGCCGCCGCCGCCCTGCTCCTGCTCCACCAGCGCGGCGAACTCGACCTGGACGCCCCCGTCGCCGACCACTGGCCGCAGTACAAGGCCGAGGGCAAGGACGCCACCCTGGTCCGGCACGTGCTCGGGCACCGGGCCGGGGTCCCCGCCCTCGACCGACCGCTGACCCCCGCCGAGGCCGCCGACCCGGAGCTGACCGCCGCCGCGCTCGCCGCGCAGCGTCCGTTCTGGACCCCCGGCACCGACCACGGCTACCACGCCCACACCTACGGCTGGCTGGCCGCCGAACTCGTCCGCCGGGTCACCGGCACCCCCTTCGGGCAGTGGGTCGACACCCACCTCGCCCGCCCCCTCGGACTCGACCTGTGGGTCGGGCTCCCCGCGGAACAGGCACACCGGGTCGGTCGGGTCGGCTCCAGCCGGGCACCCGCCGGGCCGGCGGCCGGGCCCGTGCTGCGCGCCCGGCGCAACGTCGCCGCGGCCTACCAGGACCCCGACTCGCTCACCCGCCGCACCTTCGGCGCGATCACCCCGTCGCCCGACGAGAACGACCCCGCGTACCGGGCCGCCGTGCTGCCCGCCTCCAACGGGATCATGACCGCACGGGCCCTGTCCCGCTTCTACGCCGCGCTGATCGGCCCGGTGTCCGGCGCGCCGGCGCTGTTCACCCCCGGGACCCTGGCCGCGGCCAGGGCCGAGGAGTCCGCCGGGCCCGACCGGGTCCTCGTCGTCAACACCCGCTTCGGCGCCGGGTACATGCTGCACGGCCCCGCCTCCCCGCTGCTCGGCCCCGGTTCCTTCGGCCACCCCGGCCGGGGCGGCCCGCTCGGCTTCGCCGATCCGGAGAGCGGCATCGCCTTCGGCTACCTCACCAACGGCCTGCGCACCTCGGTCACCTCGGACCCCCGCGCCCAGGCGCTGGTCCGGGCGGTCCGGGAGGCGGTCGCCGCCTGAAACCCTGTGGGGCGGGAGGGGTTTCTGTGGCGTCAGAGGTCTCGATCCCGAGTGATTTCGGCAGGTAGGTTCTGGCCATGACACAGAGGTTCGAGGGATACGGAGTCATGGTCACCGGCGCCGGCCGGGGCATCGGAGCGGCGACGGCCCGCCGGTTCGCGGCGGAGGGGGCCCGGGTCCTCGTCACGGACGTCGACCCGGAGGCCGCCGAGCGGCTCGCCGCCGCCCTGCGGGAGGCCGGCGGCACCGCCGAGGGAGCGCGGTGCGACGTGCGGCGCCCGGAGGACGCCCGGGCCGCGGTCGACCGGGCGGTGGCCGCCTTCGGGTCGCTGGACGTCCTCGTCAACAACGCCTACGCGGCCCGCGACGAACCCGAACGACCGGAGGACCTGCCCGACGAGGACTGGGCGTTCGCCCTGGACGTCACCCTGGTCGGCGCCTTCCGCTGTGCCCGGGCCGCGCTGGAGGCGCTGGCCGCCTCCGGCCGCGGGGCGATCGTCAACATCGGCTCGGTGAACGGCATCCAGAACTTCGGCGGGCACGCGTACAGCGCCGCCAAGGCCGGGCTCGGCTCGCTGACCCGTACGCTCGCGGGCCAGGCGGCCGAGCGCGGGGTGCGGGTCAACCTGGTCGCCCCCGGCACGGTGCGCACCCCCGCCTGGTCCGAACGGGGCCAGGACGTGGACCGGCTCCGCCACCTGTACCCGCTGGGCCGGGTGGGCGAGCCGGAGGACGTCGCGGCGGCGGTGGCCTTCCTGGCCTCCCCGGACGCGGCGTGGATCACCGGGGTCACCCTGCCCGTGGACGGCGGCATCCTCGCCGTCAACAGTGCCTTCCGGACCGCCTTCGCGCCCGAGTGAAGGGGGGTGGTGGGGGGGGGCCCCCCCCCCCCCCGCACAAGGCCCCGCCCCCGCCCGCGGGGGGCGGGGGGGCCCCCCCCGCCCGGCGCGGCCGCGCCGCCCCGCCCCCGCCCCCCCCCCCCCCGGCCGCGCCCCGCCGGCCCGTGGCCACCCGAGGCGCGCCCGGCGCTCAGACGCCGGACGGGGGCTGGAGCGTCGTCTCCACGCCCGCCGCCTTCAGCTCCGCGAGGTTCTCCGCGTTGAAGGCGGCGAAGGCGCGGTTCTCCTCGGCGAACGGGGTGCTCTCGTAGCGGACCGGCCCCTCGCCGAGCAGCTCCGCCGGGTCCAGCTCGGCCACGTACGCCTTGGTCGCGTTGCCCTCCAGCACCGGCTGCCAGCGGTCGCCGTCCACCTGCATCCAGCTGCGGGCGACCCCGCCCGGGTTGCGCACCACCACCGGCTGCTCCGGGTCCACCAGCCCGAGCCGCGACAGCACCGCCCGGGAGGCGGCCACCCCGGAACCGCAGGACGGGGTGAGCCCGGCCCCGCGCTCGAAGGTCCGCACGAACACCTCGGTCGGGGCCAGCGGGCGCACGAAGGACACGTTCGCACCGATCGGGAACGCCTCCGGGTCCTCGGCCACCCGGGTGCCCGTGGCGACCAGCTCCGCCTCGTCGTAGGCGTCCCCGTCGCCGGGCGCCCCGCCGAGCACGGTGATCAGGTGCGAGTTGGGCACCGCCACCGCGGAGACCCGGCGGCTCGGGTGGTAGGCGGCCAGCGCCGCGTCCACCACCGGACGACCGGCGGCGCCCGCCACGATCGGCTCCGCCGGGCCGAAGTCCACCGGCGGCAGCTCCACCGACACCCGCCGCACCCCGTGCCCGGTGGTGCCGGCGTCCCGGACGGTGAAGGCGTACGGCCCGGTGCGCAGCACCACCGACTCCGCCCCGTACCGGTCCAGCAGCAGCCGGCCCGCGCCGCGCATCCCGTTGCCGCACAACAGCGACGCCGAACCGTCCGGGTTGTGGAAGTACGCGCGGGCGGTGCCGTCGCCCTCGTCGGCGACGAAGTAGACGCCGTCCGCGCCCAGGCCCCGCTCCCGGTCGCACAGCATCCGCACGGCCCGGGCGAGGTCCGCCTCGGCGAAGTGGTCCGTGGGCGCGCCGTCGACGACCAGGATGTCGTTGAGGCTGCCGTGCGTCTTGGTGATCGACAGGACCATGGTGTTCCGTTCGTCGTTCGTGTGCCGTACCGGACGGCGGTCCCCCGGGAGGGCCCGACCACCCCGTGCGGCAAGTCTAGGTCGGCCCGCCGGGGAGCGGCGCCGGCGGACCCGTCAGACGGACGCCGGCGCACCGGCCCTCGTCGGTCGCAGCACCAGCACCATCAGGGTCGCCGCCGCGCACAGCGCCCCCGAGGCGTACCAGACCACGTCGTACGAGCCGAAGGCGTCGCGCGCCAGCCCGCCGAGGAAGGCGGTCAGCGCCGCGCCGATCTGGTGCGAGGCGAGCACCCAGCCGAACACGATCGACGCGTCCGCCCCGTAGTGCTCCCGGCACAGCGCGATGGTCGGCGGCACCGTGGCCACCCAGTCCAGGCCGTAGAAGACGATGAAGAACACCATCGGCGGACGCACCTCGGGCGCCAGCAGCATCGGCAGGAACAGCAGCGACAGGCCGCGCAGCGCGTAGTACACGGCGAGCAGCCGACGGGCCTCGTAGCGGTCGGTGAGCCACCCCGAGGCGATCGTGCCGATCACGTCGAAGACCCCGACCAGGGCGAGCAACGAACCCGCCGCGGTGATCGACATGCCGTGGTCGTGGGCGGCCGGCACGAAATGCGTCTTGATCAGGCCGTTGGTGGACGCCCCGCAGATCGCGAAGGACCCGGCGAGCAGCCAGAACGGTCCGGTGCGGGCGGCCGACAGCAGGGCCTTCACCGTGCGTCGCGCGGCTCCCGTCACGGGCGGCGGCTTGGGGACGAACTCCTTCGCCCCGTACGGGGCCAACCCCAGGTCGGCGGGGTGGTCGCGCAGCAGCAGCCACACCAGCGGCACCACGGCGAACGCGGCGAAGGCCACCGTCAGCGCCGCCTGGCGCCAGGCGTGGTGCTCCACGATCCAGGACAGCAGCGGCAGGAAGACCAGTTGCCCGGAGGCCGCGGCGGCGGTGAGGACGCCGGTGACCAGCCCCTGCCGCGCGGTGAACCAGCGGCCCACGACGGTGGTGGCGAAGGCCAGCGCCATGGCCCCCGCGCCCAGCCCGGCCAGGAACCCCCAGCCGAGGACGAGCTGCCACGGCGCGGTCATCCGCACCGTGGAGAGGGCGCCGACCCCGATCACGGTCAGCGCCAGCGCGACCACCCGGCGGATGCCGAAGCGGTCCATGAGCGCCGCCGCGAACGGTGCCGTGATCCCGACCAGCGCGAGGTTCACCGAGACCGCGAAGCCGACCGTCCCCCGCGACCAGCCGAACTCCTCCTCCAGCGGGTCGAACAGCAACCCCGGCAGGGAGGCGAACGCCGCCGCGCCGACCACCGTCACGAAGGTCACCGCGACGACGATCCACGCCCGGTGGATCCGCCCGGCGTCCCGGCGGCCGGCGTCCGGGGGACGGCGGCCCGTGGGGTCCGGGTCCCGGCCCGTCGCGGGGGTGGCTCGCTGCATCATGCGGATCAGCTTCCGCGGCGGTGCACCGGCCGGACGAGTGGCCCGCGGGACAGCGTGCACCAGGATCGGGCCACGGGCCGTCGCCGGAGCCGTGACCCGCGGTCCGCCGCTACGGTCCCACCTCCGACCGGATCAGCGGCCGGAGGTCAGGAACCCCTCGATCGCGTCGGCGGCGACGGTCGGCCCGTCGACCCGGTGCATCCGGGCGCGCAGGGCGTCCACCCGGTCCTTGACCCCCTGGTCGGCGTGGACCCCGGCGACGTTCTCGCGCAGGGACTCCACGGTGGTGTCGGCGACGGACAGCAGCCGTCCCAGGCCCAGTTCCTCGACGCGCAGACCGTTGGCGCGCTGCTCGTTCATCTGCGGGACGACGACCATCGGCACCCCGTGGTGGAGGGCTTCCATGGTGCTGTTCATGCCGCCGTGGGTGAGGAAGACGCCGGCGTGCCGCAGCACGTCGAGCTGGGGCACGCGCCGGAATATCCGGACGTGGTCGGGCAGGTCGCCGAAGGCGTCCGGGTCGACGTGGTCGCCGACCGCCATGACCACCTCGTACGCGGAGTCGCGGAACGCCTCGACCGCCATCGGGAAGAACTCCGGCCAGCCGGTGGCGACGGTGCCCAGCGAGATCAGCAGCACCGGCCGGTCGGTCCGGGGCTGCCAGGTGCCCTGGAAGGCGGAGCGGTCGCCCAGGCACGGCCCGGCGAAGACGAAGCGCTCGTCGAAGGTGTCGCCCTCGTACTGGAACTCGCGCGGCAGGAAGACGATGCCGAGGTCCTCGATCTCGGTGAGGAACTCCATCGCGGTCTTCTCCGACAGGCCCACGCTCGGCAGGTGCGCCTGCAATTGCGTCAGCATGTCCATCACCAGCGGGTCGGTCATCTCGGCGACCGGGAACCTCTCGTGGATGGCGAAGGTCTCGTTGGCGCCGTAGGAGGGGAACAAGCGGATCGCGGGCAGCCGGTGCCGGGCGGCGAAGAACCGGCCGCCCCAGGCCAGGAAGTCGTAGACGACGAGGTCGGGCAGGTCGTCGGCGTAGCGCTCCTCGGCGGACCCGGCGAGCGCGATCGCCTCCCGGAGGCTGCGCAGGGCCTCGCCCCTGAGGGTCTCCGGGGTGTACGGGCTGGTGTAGTAGTCCCCGAAGACGGAGGCGTAGCGCACCGGTTCGGCGCCGCTGGCCTCGATGGCCGGGGCGAGGTGGTCGGTGGTGGTGCAGGTGACCCGGTGGCCACGCCGGACCAGTTCCCGGACGACCGCCAGGTTCGGGTTGACGTGGCCGTAGGCCGGGAAGTTGAAGAAGGCGATGTGCTTGCTCATGCATGCCACCTGTGCTTCTGCGTGACGGGGGGCGGCGCCCCCCACTGCGGGCGACGGCCCGGGGCCGGGCCGTCGGACCGGGCGGGGCTCCGCCCGCCGGGCGGCCTCGCGGGCCTCGGCGGGCTTCACCTCCCCCTCGGCGAAGGGCCGCGGCCGGGTCGTGCCGGCGACGGCTCTCACGAACGTCTGGATCATGTCAGCGGCCGGTCTCCGAGCGTCGGGTACCAGCCACGCGTGGGAAGCCGGCACCCGGCGGGACGGATGGCCGGGAGGGCGGTGTTCCCTAGGATCGGGCCATGGCCGCTTCCGGGATCCCGCTCCCGCCCCTCCCCCGCCCCTCGGCGCCCGGGCCCCCGCCGCCCCGGCACCGGGTGGTCGTGCTCGCCCTCGACGGGGTGCTGCCCTTCGAATTGGGCATCCCGCAACGGATCCTGGGCGGGGCCCGTGACGTCGAGGGGCGGTCCCTGTACGAGGTGGTGACCTGTTCGGTGCGGCCACCCGGCCCGGTCCTCGCGGAGGCCGACTTCTCCGTCCTGGTGGCGAACGGGCCCGAGACCCTGGCCACCGCCGACACGGTGGTCGTCCCCGCCTGTCACGCGCTGGGTCCCGCCCAGGAACGGGGCCAGCTGACCCCGGAGTTGGCCCTCGCCCTCGCCCACGTCCGTGCCGGCACCCGACTGGTCTCCATCTGCACGGGCAGCTACGTGCTCGCCGCCGCCGGGTGGTTGGACGACCGCCCGGCCACCACCCACTGGTCGTCCGCCGACCACTTCCAACGCCTCTTCCCCCGGGTCAGGGTGGATCCCGACGTGCTGTTCGTCGACGACGGCGACGTGCTCACCTCCGCGGGCGTGGCCGCCGGGATCGACCTGTGCCTGCACCTGGTCCGCCGGGACCACGGGGCCGCCGTCGCCAACGACGTGGCCCGTCGCACCGTGGTCCCGCCGCACCGCGACGGCGGGCAGGCCCAGTACATCGAGCGCCCGGTGCCCGAGCCCCAGTTCTCGACCACGACCGCGGCCCGTTCCTGGGCCCTGTCCCATCTGCACCGGCCGCTCACGCTGCGGGAGTTGGCCGCCCGCGAGGCCATGTCGGTGCGGACCTTCACCCGCCGGTTCCGCGAGGAGGTAGGGATGAGCCCCGGGCAGTGGCTCACCCAGCAGCGGGTGCAGCGCGCCCGGCACCTGTTGGAGTCGACCGACCTCGGCATCGACCACGTGGCCCGTGAGTGCGGCTTCGGCACCGCCCAGTCGATGCGCCAGCACCTCCAGGCGGCCGTCGGCGTCACCCCCAGCGCCTACCGCCGGGCCTTCCGCGCCCGCGGCCCGCTACCCGGTGGCTGACCGGGGGCGGCGACGCACCGGGGGTGCACCCGTCTGTCGGCCGGCCGTCACGGCGGGCGCGCCGATGTCCGTGAAGGGCGGTCGGGGCACTCGGAGTTCCGTCTCCCGTGCGTTCCTCTTCGGCGGGGCGCTGCCCCCGCGGGATTCTCCGCCCGTATCCGCGTTCCTGCCCGCACCCGCCCCGATCCGCCGGACCGGTTGTCCGGTGCCCCGTCAATTCACGGGAATTGCGCGCTACTTGCCCGGCCCGCCTCGCGGGAGAGGAATCCGCGGCAGGCCCGGGGCCACCGTTCGCGTGGCGGCGCGCAGTTCGGGCGGGCGGGCTCGTGCCGCGTCGGACCGGCCGACGCCGGGGCTGCCGGTTCGGCCGCGACCGGTCGGCTGACCCAGGGGTTGGGCCCCGCCCGGACGTCCGGACGGGACCCGAGGCCCGGGGTCAGTACCGTTCGAAGGAGCAGCCGTAGCCGCCGGGGGCGGCGGCGGGAGCGACGCTGCGGTCGACCTCGCACCAGATGCGCTTGCCGGACCCTTCCGGCTGCCAGCCCCACCGGTCGGCGAGTCCGTCGACGAGTTCGAGGCCCCGGCCGCCGGTCTCGTCGCCCTCGGCCCGTCGCGGGCGGGGCGGTCGGGCGCAGGCGTCGGCGACCTCCACCCGTACGGTGGCGGGTGCCGCCTCGGCCCGGCCCGACAGCAGCAGTCGCAGCACGGCGGGACACCCGGCGTGGACGACGGCGTTCGTGACGAGCTCGGACACCAGCAGGATGAGGGTTTCCGCCACCGGCTCGTCCGCGGCTATGCCGGAGCCGGCGAGCCGGGAGCGCGCCCATCGCCGGGCCCGCCCCACCTCCGCGGGGTCTGGCCGGACTTCCAGCTGAACCTGAAGCACCTGCACCGCTCACACCATCCGAACCGGCGGACACATCGCCTCGCGCCTCCCGAGGGTCACGGAACGTGATTCCCTTGTGAGACAGCATGGTTGACGTTCAATTACCCCAACAAGCGCTTCGGGCATATTCCAGCGCGAAGGAGTACGCGTGCGGCATACTGTGCGACGCTCGTCACGGGGGGTCGAACAAGCGGACGTCGGACCGCTTTTTGTACGAGCGAACAGGTGCGTCACCAGGCACGGAGCCGCCTCAGGGGCAACACCGGCAGGGCTCGGCCACAACTCCGCTCGCATCCCTCACAAGGTACCGGAGTGACGCGTTCGCACCACACCGTGACGAGTCACGCGAAGGACACAACCCGGTAAACCCGAGCGCCCGGCACCTCCGCACCCCGGATTCCCTCCCTCCGCACCCACCTCGCGTGCACGCTGCGTCACCATCTCCCCTGTGCTGTGGGGCGGTTGCCCGCCACCACGGTTGACCGTCCGGGGCGACGGTCGGCACGGCGGGGCGGCGGGGCACGGCACGCCGGTGGCCCGGGTGCGGACGGTCCGCACCCGGGCCACCGGCGTACGACGCGTTCCGGCCGCGGGGCGGTTCGTCCCGCGGCCGGCGGCGGGCGGGCTACTCGGGGACGGTGAAGTACCGGGCGAAGGCGCTGATGACCTCGGCCTGGGTCACCCGGCCGTCGGTGTCGGCGTCCAGCGCCGCGGCCGCCGCCTTCGCCGTGGGCGCGTCGACCCCGAGGCAGCGCAGTACCCGCGCGGTCTCCTCGACCGTCGCGGCGCCGTCCGCGTCGGCGTCCGCCACCGCGAGCGCGGCCTGGAGGAAGGGGCGGGCGATCTCGGCGAACCGGTCGGGGTTGTCGCGCAGTCGCTTGACCGCGCCGTTGACGAACTCGTCGCGACTGATGCGCTGGTCCCCGTCGCGGTCGGCGATGCCGGCCATGCCCTGCCAGAACGCCTCGGCGCCCAGGTAGAGGGCCTGGCCCTTGTCGCAGCGGGCGGTCGTGCCGAACTCGGCGAGCAGGGTCTTGGCCGCGGCGCTGAAGTCCTCGCGGTCGATGTAGCCGTTGCCGTCCTGGTCGAAGGTGGCGAACCACTCGGCGATCCGGTGCTCGTTCTCGGTACTGACCATGGGTTCTCGGACCGCCTCACGTTACGGGTTCCGGTTGCTTCCGATCGGGAGCGTACGTGCTTCCGGCTCCCCCCGGGCGGCGAACCCGTTCGGTCCCCGGCCGTGTTCGGCCACCTTGGCGGCCGGAACCCGGCGCCGGTCAGGCCGACAGCGGTTCGACCCGTTCCGTCACCGCGGCCTCGACGTCCGGAAACACGTCGAAGAGGCGCCGGACGCCGAGCGCCGCGAGCACCCGGTTCACGTGCGAGCCCTCGACCGCGCCGCGGGCGGGCAGCGTCAGCCGCAGTCGGCCCCGGCAGGAGCGGATGAGGCGTCGGGTGGCGATCAGCACGCCGACCCCGCTGGAGTCGCAGAAGAACACCTCGGAGAGGTCCAGCACCAGGTCGTGCCGGCCCTGCGCCACGGCGTCCCGCACGTGCTGCCGCAGCACCGGAGACGTCATCAGGTCCAATTCCCCCGAGACCCGGAGCACCGTCCACTCGCCCCGCTCGTCCCCGGTCACTCTGAACGCCACGCCCCAGCCCTTCGTCCGCCGAACCGTCGAATCCGTCCGGAACCCTCCACCGCCCGGCGCTGCGGTCGCCGCGCCGTCCGTGCCGCCTGCCGTCACTGCCGTCGTTCCGTCGTGCATTCCTGCGTTCCGGTGCCGCGCACCGGTGGTCCCGGGCCGTCCGCCGCGCGCCGGTTCGCACTCCGGCGATCCGCCCGGAAGCATTTCTCGTGTTTCCCAGGCCGACTTCCCGCACCGGCCGTCACGAAACACGGGTATCCAGAATCGTGAAGAGAAGTATTCGCGCTGTCACGATCACATTCGGACATGCTCATTCAACAGCAGTCAGACTTATGGCAGATGGGCTGAAAAGGCTTCCCCGCCCGGTCATCATCTGCGGATTTACTGGAAATCTCATGGACCAAAGGGGCGCCCCCGTACGGCCGGGCCGACTACATTCGAGGGGCGGGGTGCGAACGTCGCACCCGTCGACGTCGACGGGGACGCCCGGGGCAGGGCGCGGCCGGACCGGGTGAGGGGGGCACGTGACACAGGACGCACCGCGGCGCTGGGACCGGAGGATGCAGCAACGGTTGGCCCGCGGCGAGGCAGCGGCGCTCGGCGAGTTGTACGACCGCTTCGCCCCGCTGGTGCACGGACTGGCCCACCGGGTCCTCGGCGACGAGGCGGGCGCCGACCGAATCACCCGGGAGGTCTTCGGCCACGTCTGGGAACGACCCCACGCCTACGACCCCCGGAAGGAACCGCTCCGCACCTGGGTCGCCGCCCTGACCCACCGGTTCGCGGTCGAGCGGCTGCGCAGCACCGAGGCGGCGGCCCTGGCCGAGGGGGCCGCGGACGCCGCGGCCTCCACCGCCGAACTCGAACGCAAGGTGCGCCACGCCTCCGCGACGGCCCGCGCCGACTACATCGTCGCGTCGATGCCGGCGCCGCTGCGCACCGCGCTGGAGCAGGCGTACTTCCAGCGCCGCGACTACCACAGCACCGCCGCCGACCTCGGGGTGACCGCCGAGGAGGCCCGCCGCCGGCTACGGCTGGGCCTGCAACTCCTGGCGACCGCCCACGACACCGCGGGCGGGCCGCCGCAGTCGGGGAGCCCGCGATGAGCACGCCCCCGGGCCACCGGCCGCCGCCCGCGCCCACCGTGCCCCCGGACCCGGCGGAGCCCGTGTCGCACAAGGTCCTGACCTCCCTGTTGGGCGCCTGGGCGCTCGACGCCTGCTCGGCCGCGGAGGTCGCCGCGGTGGAACGGCACCTCGGCGAGTGCGGGCCCTGCGCGGTGGAGGCGCTGCGGCTGCGGGACGCGGTGACCCTGCTGCACCCCGCCGAACCGCTGGACCTCGACCCGCGGCTGCGCACCCGGGTCCTCGACAGCTGCCTGGGCCGCCGCCCGCCCCGGGTGCCGGTCCCCGCCTGGGCCACGCCCTACGACGCGGAGGCCGCCCGTCTCGACGCGCTGCTCCAGGACTTCGGCCCGGCCGAGTGGCACACCCCGGTGCGGCTGCGCTGGCACGAGGACGCCGGACCGCGCAGCCGCGCCACCACCGTGGCCGGGGTCATCGCCCACCTGTGGACCGTCGACGGGTTGGTGGCCGCGGCACTGGGGCTGACGGACCCGCTGGCCGGCGCCGCGGAGGACGGCGGACCGCTCGCCGCGGGGCCGACCGCCCGGACCGAGGCGTACTGGCGGACCCTGGCGGCGCCGCCCGACCGCACGGTGCGCGGGCCCTGGCGGGAACAGGGCCACGCACTGGTGCGCGGTGCCGCGTTCGCCGCCGACGGCACCGTGCCCGGCGGCCCGGCCGAGGAGGTGCCGGTGCCGTACGGGGACTTCACCCTGCCGCTGCGGGAGGCGATGCTGGACCGGGCCTTCGAGTGCTGGGTGCACGCCACCGACATCGCCGAGGCGGTGACCTACCCCTACGAACCGCCCGCGCCGCGCCATCTGCGGCAGCTCGTCGCGCTGGGGGTGCGGGTGCTGCCCCGGAGCCTGGCCCGGCGGCGGCGGGCCGGGCTCGGCCCCGGTGCGGAGCCCTCCGGGCGGCCGGGGGCGCCGGCGCGCAGCGTGCGGCTGGAGATCGAGGGGTTCGGTGGCGGCGACTGGCACATCCCGCTGGACCCGCCCGGCGGGGCGGACCCGGCGGTGCACGTGGTCGCGCACGTGGCGCTGGACGACACCGAGTTCTGTCGACTGGCCGCCGGGCACGTCGCGCCCGAGGAGGCCGCGGCGGGTCGGGAGGGCGACCGGCGGGCCATCCAGGAGGTGCTCGCCGCGACGGCGTCCCTCAGTCGGCTCTGAGCGGCCGGTCCGCGGACCGGCACGGGAGGGCTACGGGAAGACGACGGTGCGGCGCCCGTTGAGCAGGATGCGTCGTTCCGCGTGCCACTTCACGGCCCGGGCCAGCGCCTGGCACTCGACGTCCCGGCCGACCGCCACCAGCTGCTCGGGGGTCACCCCGTGGCCGACCCGCTCCACCTCCTGCTCGATGATGGGGCCCTCGTCCAGGTCGGCGGTCACGTAGTGCGCCGTCGCGCCGATCAGCTTCACGCCCCGCGCGTGCGCCTGGTGGTACGGCTTGGCGCCCTTGAAGCTCGGCAGGAACGAGTGGTGGATGTTGATGATGCGCCCGCTGAGCTGCTTGCACAGGTCGTCGGAGAGCACCTGCATGTACCGGGCGAGCACCACCAGCTCCACGTCCTGCTCGCGGACCAGCTCCAGCAGCCGGGCCTCCGCCTCGGACTTGGTGTCCTTGGTGACCGGGATGTGGTGGAAGGGGATGCCGTAGGAGTCGACCAGCTCGGCGAAGTCGGTGTGGTTGGAGACGACCGCGGCGATCTCCACCGGCAGCGCCCCGGTCCTGGCCCGGAAGAGCAGGTCGTTGAGGCAGTGCCCGAACTTGCTGACCATCAGGACGACCCGCATCCGGTCGTCGGCCCGGTTGATCTGCCAGTCCATCTGGAACGAGTCGCCGACCGCGGCGAAGCTCGCCCGCAGCTTGTCCACGGTGACCGGCGGCTCCGCCGAGAAGTGCACCCGCAGGAAGAACAGACCGGTGTCGTGATCGCCGAACTGCTGGCTGTCCTCGATGTTGCAGCCCGTCATGAACAGATAGCTGGAGACGGCGTGCACGATGCCCTGCTTGTCGGGGCACGACAGGGTGAGGACGTACTGCTCGGCTGGGGCGGCGGCCTGATCGTTCATGCGGACCAGGGTCGCACACCCCCGCCCCTGCGTCCCGGGTCCCGGCCGGAGGGGGCGGCGCTCAGCCCCGGCCGGTCATGGTCCGCAGCGCCTCCAGGGTGCGCGGCGGCTGGTGCGGGTCGTCCCCGTCGGCCGTCGCGAGCCGCAGGTGCGCCTCGCGCGCGGCGTGCACGGCCTCGGGCCACCCCGGGTGCTCCAGGTAGGCGGAGACGGCGGCGTCCGGGCCGACCTGGTGCATGATCCGCAGCACCCGCAGCACGGCGGCGTCCACCAGGGCCGCCTCCTCGGCGTCCCGGAAGATCGTCCCCACGTACTTCTCGGCCGACCAGTTGTCCAGCCAGGTGTCCTCGACCAGCCGGTACACGGCGTCGGTGACGTCCCCGTAGCCGGTGTGCCCGGCGAGCCAGCACTCCCGCTGGAACGCCGGGTCGGAGAGCATGTGCAGCGCGGAGCGCACCTGGCTGCGCCAGCGCCACCAGGGCATGTCGTTGAGCGGCATGCCGTCCATGGTGGAGGAGCGGCGGCCACGACGGGAAGGGTTCTCCGGACCTTGCACGGTTCCCGATCGTACGTTCCCGCGCGCTCGGCACGCACGCTCCCTCAATTCACCTCGGCGTCACCCCTCCGTGTCCCGGCGACACTCGACGGTTAGGAATGCGGCGCAAGGGTGCGGAGCCATGACCGGTTCCCCTCGCACGTCCACGCGCCCCGCGCGCTTCCTCACCTCCCGGTTCTCCAGACCGCGCGCACCGCGCGCCCGCGCCCTCGGTGCGCTGCGCCGCACGACGGCGCTCACGGCGCTCACGGCGCTCGTCGGGGCTTGCGGCGTGCTCCCCGGTTCGGGCCCGGACCGGTCCCCGGTCACCGTGATGACCTGGGCGCCCGAGCGGGCCGGGGGCGCCGACCTGCCCGGCATCCCGGCGATGGCCCGGGCGTTCGCCCGCTGGGTGAACGCCGAGGGCGGGATCGGGGGCCGCGAACTGGAGGTGATCACCTGCAACGAGCGCAACGACGCGGCCGGCGCCTCGGAGTGCGCCCACCGTGCGGTGGCCGAGGAGGCGGTGGCGGTGGTCGGCTCCTACAGCCAGCACAGCCGGGCCTTCCTGGGGCCGCTGGAATCGGCGGGCATCCCGTACATCGGCGGCTACGGGGTCACCGAGGACGAGTTCACCCGGGCGCTGTCCTACCCGGTGCACGGCGGACAGCCGGCGCTGACGGCGGGCCTGGGACGACAGCTCGCCGCGCACTGCACCGACGTGGCGCTGGTGCGGCCCGACACCGCCGCCGGGGACGAGCTCCCGGTGCTGCTCAACGGCGGACTCGCCACCGGTCGGCGTCCAGCCGCGCACGACGTGATGGCCGAGGAGGAGGCGACCGAGTACACGCGGCAGGCCCGTGAGGCCCTGTCCCGCGTCAGCGCCGCGGGCCCGGGGAAGGGGTGCGTGGTCTCGGCGCTGGGCGAGCGCACCCGCACGTTCACCGACTCCTTCCGGCGGGTCCGCGCCGACTACCCGCCGGTCCGGGTCGGGGCGGTCTTCGGCAGCGTGGACCAGTCGGCGGTGGACCGCACCGGCGGCGGTTCCGGCCCGTACGAGGGCGCCTACGTCTGCGGCTGGTACCCGGTGTCCTCGGACCCCCGGTGGGCGCCGCTGCGGAAGGTCATCGGGGCGCACGCCTTCGACGACAACCGCATCGACCCGGCGGACGCCGGGGTGCAGACCACCTGGGTCGCCTACACGGTGCTCCGGGAGGCCGTCGAGGCGATCGGCGGGGCCGAGGTGACGGCGCGCGGGGTACGGGACGTCCTGGACGGCGGGCTCCGGGTGGACACGGGCGGACTGACCCCCGTGCTGAGCTGGCGGTTCGAGGACCTGCTCGCGGTGCGGGAGTTCCCCCGGGCGGTGAACGCCAACGTCACCTTCCAGTCGGTGCGGGACGGTCGGCTGGTGGCCGCCCGCCCCGGGTTCGTCGACGTGTCCGCCACCCTGGAGGACCTGCCCGCCCGGTGACGGCGGGCGCCCGGGACCCCGGGGCCGTCAGAGCTGGGTGGGCTGCCGGGTGGTCAGCCCGTGCTCCTCGGCGATGGCGTTCCAGAGGCCGGACGCGGTCCGCTTGGCCTCGGTGGCCTCGCCGCTGGCCCGGTTGCCGGCCGCCGCCTCCTTGGTCTGTCGTGCCGTGCCGCCGCGGCAGCCCTTCTTGCCGTCGACCCGCTCGGCCCAGGCCGCGTAGTGCTCGTCGGCCTCGGCGGACGCCTGCCAGGCCGTGGTCAGCGCACTGGTCAACTCGCCGTGCCGGGGCAGTCGGTCCACGGACAGCCCGGCCAGCCGGGTCACCAGCTCGTCCCGTTCCCGGGCCGCGTCGCGCAGGTCCTCGGCGGCGCTCTCCAGGTCCCGGCAGCGGTTGATGTCGGCGACCGCGCTGATCACCGTGGCGCGGCTGCCGCCGCTGTCGGCGAGCAGTTCGTCCAGCTTCCCCGCCTGGTCCGCGGCCCGGTCGGGGGCCGGTGCGGACCCGGTCGGCTCGGGCGGGGCGTCGGCGGCCTCGGCCGCGGAGACGGGGGCGCTGCCCTTGGTGGTGCGCTTCGCGTCCTCGCCGTCGCCGCCGCCGAGCAGCGCCCCGGTGCCGACGCCGAGCGCGGCGAGCCCCACCCCGACGGCCGCGATCAGCGGCACCCGGGACTTGCGCTGCGGTTCGCGGGCGGCCCGACGGGCCGCCGCCCGCCCCGGGGGCGCGGCGGCCGGCCCCGGCGGACCCGGGTACGGGGGACGGGGACCCGGCGGTGCGGGCCGGGGGGCGGGGGCGCCGTCGCGGAACAGGGCGTCGAAGCCGGCGAGAGCCTCGGGCGGGGTGCGCTCGCCGTGCGGGGCGCCCGCGGCGGCGGCCGGCACCTGCGGAACGTGCTGGGTGGGCGCGCTGTGCACGTCGGGGGCCGATCCGGCGCGCGGAACGGTGCCGAGGTAGTGGGTCCGTTCGGCGGGGGCTCCGGGGGGCGCGGGCATCTCGGGCGGGAGGGCGCCCGGGGTGACGGGCAGGATGACCTGGGTGGCCGCCAGGTGCCGGGCCGGGGTTCCGGGCCCGGCCGGCACCGGGGGCATGACCTGGGTGGCCTGGGCGTCCGGGGCGGCCGGCACCGGGGGGATCACCTGGGTGGCCTGGGCGTCCGGCCCGGGGAGGGCGGGCAGCGCCGGCGGGCCCGCGGCGATCGGCGGGATCAGCTCGGTCGGGGCCGCGTCCGGGCCGGCGGGCAGCGGGGCCGGGGCGGGCGGGACCGGCGGCAGGTACTGGGTCGCCTGGGCGTCGCCGGCCGCGGCGGGCGGGAAGAGGCCGGGCGCGGGGCCGGCCGGTGGACCGGCGGCGGGCAGCGGACGGCCGGCGGCCGGGACCGGCGGCAGCAGCGCGGTGGCCTCGGCGTCCGGGCCGGGGCGGGCGCCGGGCGCGGTGCCGCTCTCGGGCGGCAGCGGGCCGGTGCCGGGAGCGGCGTGCCGGCCGCGGGAGGGCTGCTGCGGGGGCGGGACGGGCGCGCCCCAGCCGCCGGGGGCCGGCGGCGGGGCGGTGGATGGCGGGGCGCCCCAGCCGGGCGGGGCGGTGGGCTGCGGAGCCGGCGGCAGGAACGGCCCGCTTCCGTCCGCGGGGAGCACGAGGCCCTCGTGGGGGTGGCGTGCCGGAGCGGGATGCGCGTCCTCGCCCTGTCCGCTCTGCGTCACCGGGACTCCTTCGGATGAGGGAACTTCCGAACAGACCGGCCACGCTACCCGGTGCCCGCGTCCGCACGCCAAGTGCGTCGACGCGCCGCGGCCCGACCGGGCGGGAGCGGTGCCGCCCCGGCGCGCAGCGCCGTTCCCTCCTTGTGCGCGGGCCAGTTGACCAGGCGTCCGACCAGCGGGGACGGGCGGGCGCGGGTGCGGGAAGGACGTGGCGACGGGTCTCGGAAGCGGCCCGGCGAAGGGGCACCGGCGGGCCGCTTCCGTGACCCGTCTCACGTCCGCACGGGACGCGGGGGGTCAGGCCGCCTGGAGTTCCAGGCGGGCCCCGAACTCGCGGACCACCGGCTCGTCCCGGAACGGTTCCAGCCGCTGGTGGAAGTCCTCCAGGTACTCGGCGCCCCGTTGGGAGCGCAGGGTCCCCAGGAGCTCCACGGCCCGCAGCCCGGTGTGGCAGGCCTGCTCGACCTCGCGCTGCTGGATCTGGGCCGTCGCCAACAGCACCAGGGCGATGGCCCGGCGGCGCGCCCGGGTGGGCGGGTGCTTGTCGAGGGCCTCGCGGGCCGTGCGGGCCGCGGCCTCGGCCTGTCCGAGGTCGCGGTGGCAGTGGGCCAGTTCGTCGGCGAGGTACGCCTCGTCGAAGTGGGCGATCCACACCGGGTCGTCACTCGACGCCGCGTCGGCGCGCTCCATCGCGGACACCGCCCGCACCGAGGCCTCCTGGGCGGAGCGGACGTCCCCGAGCAGGGCGTGTCCGCGGGCCTCGGCCGCGTGGAACATGGACTCCGCGCGGGGGGTGACCCGCCCGCGTGCGCCCTCCTGTGCCGCGCGCGCGAGTTGGGCGATCTCGCGCGGGTTGCCCAGTTGGGCGGCGAGGTGGCTCATCGAGGCGGCCAGCACGTATCCGCCGTAGCCGCGGTCCCCGGCCCCCTGGGCGAGCCTGAGCGCCTGGATGTAGTAGCGCTGCGCCAGGCCGGGTTGGCCGGTGTCGACGGCCATGTACCCGGCGAGTTCGGTGAGTCGGGCGACGGCGGCGAACAACTCCCGTCCCACCGTCTCCCGGTAGGAGCCGGCGAGGAGTCCGGAGACCACGCTGTTGAGGTAGTGGACGACCACCGGCCGCACGTGGCCGCTGCCGTACTGGTGGTCCAGGTCGACCAGGGCCGCGGTCATGGCCCGCACGGCCGCCACGTCGGAGGTGCCGACCCGGGGGCCGGCCTGACGGGCCACCTGGGCGTCCGGGGCGGAGATCAGCCAGTCGCGGCTGGGTTCCACCAGGGCGGAGGCGGCGACGGAGGAGCCGGACAGGAAGTCCCGGCGGCCCACGTCGCTGCGCCACAGTTCGCAGACCTGCTCGATGGCGCCCAGCACGGTGGGGGAGAACTGGAGGCCGACGCCGGAGGCCAGGTTCTTGCCGTTGGCCATGCCGATCTCGTCGATGGTGACCGTCCGGCCGAGCTTGCGGCCGAGCGCCTCGGCGATGATCGCGGGGGCGCGGCCCCTCGGCTGCTGGCCGCGCAGCCAGCGGGCCACGGAGGTCTTGTCGTAGCGCAGGTCGAGACCGTGCTCGGCGCCGCACATGTTGACCCGGCGGGCCAGTCCGGCGTTGGAGCAGGCGGCTTCCTGGATGAGGGACTGGAGCCGTTCGTTCGGTTGTCGCGCGACGAGAGGCCGTGCGGCCATGACGTGAACCCCCTGTTGCTGCGGCGCTCGCCAGCCCGCCGCCTCGTCTGGTTCGGATGGTGTGGGTGTCGGGGCCGCCGTGGCTGCCGCGGGTGTGGAGGGTGCTGCGGGTGGTGTCCCGGTCTTCTCTGACATCGTGTCCGGTTCAGGTGGTTTCGCACTGTTCAGCCGTCGAGATGGCGGCTTCTCGCTGATCAATGCCCCGACGACAAAGGGAAGATGCGGGACATACGAGAAATGCCGGGGTAACGGCCGGTAGTACGCCCCTACCCTGGTTACCCACAGCCGCGGCTCGACCCTCCGCGCGCCCCTGCCAGTGCACCCATGCGCCCCGCCGCGGGCCCTCGTGCACCATGCCGTGCGCGAGGAGTGTCGTTACCCCTACAGAAAGCGAGAGTTGAGAAGCACGTGGAAGAGACCATCGAGCAGCGCGGAGCCGCATCGACCGCCCAGATCCCCCAGCAGCGGGGCGAGGCACCGCAGGACACGGCGGTGCGGTACGCCGAGGAACGACACTGGGACGTCTTCCCCGGCACCTGGATGGAGACCGTCGACGGGGTCCCGCAGTGCTCGTGCGATGACAACGGGTGCGCCGCACCGGGGGCGCACCCGGCGCGCAACGACTGGCCGGCACAGGCCACCGGGAGCGCGTCGACCGCGCGTCGCATCTGGGAGAAGCAGCCGAACGCGTCGATCCTGCTGCCCACGGGCCGCACCTTCGACGTGATCGACGTGCCCGAGACCGCCGGGTTCCTGGCCCTGGCCCGGATGCGGCGGATGGACCTGACGCTCGGTCCGGTGCTGAGCGTGCCCAACGGGCGCACCCAGTTCTTCGTCCTGCCCGGCGCCTCGGTGAAGGTTCCGGACCTGATCCGCAAGCTGGGCTGGCCGCCGTCCTCGCTGGACCTGGACACCCTCGGCGAGGGCAAGTACGTCGCCGCGCCGCCGACCCGCTTCGGCACCCGGGGCGCCGTCCAGTGGGCCAACCGCCCGACGGACGCCAACCGTTGGCTGCCGGACGTCGAGGAGCTGATCAGTCCGCTGGCGTACGCCTGCGCGCGGGAGGCCCGCCGATAGGCGCCCCGTGCGCCTGCCCCGTTCCCGGCCCGCCACCGCCCGTCCCGGGCTCCGGCGCCTCCTCCGGGGAACGCACCGGGCGGGGCGCGGCCGGTCGCCCGGCCGACGCGCCGCGCTCCGTCCGGGAGGCCGTACGGGGTCGTGCACGCAGACGACCCGCAGGCGTGGTCCCCCCGCGCGGAGCGGGGGAAGCCGGCCGGACTGACCGGCGACCTGCGGGTCGGGTGACTGCGTGGATTGGGCCGGTTGCGCATGCGTCCACGCGCTGATCCGGCACCGCACTCGGGTGGGGTGACGGGCCTAGCCCGCAGCCACCTCACTAGTCCGGTGATCACTCATGTTCCGAACCACCTCCCTTCTGTGTGTCTCCACACTAGGCACGCCCTTCGGGCGCCCTCAAACGGTTTTCCACCGCACCGCCCCCGGGCCTCCCGCACCGGCCCCGGACCCGACCGTCCCCCCGGCGCGAACCCGGCTGCGTGCGCCGGGCCCGCAAGCTGGCAGAGCCCCCGTACGACCATCCGCGGCGTCCGCCCCCCATGCGCCCCCACCTGCACGAAAGCCGCCCCCGATGCCCCCGAAACGGGCCGTTGGGTCCTCGATCGTTTCCCGGCGCGGCCTCTTTCGGGGAACACTGGATGGGGTGGGTCACGTTCGAGTTGAATGAGGCCGGAGCGCGGTGAGGCGTACCCGACGCGGTGGTACGCGTGCCGCACGGAAACGACGCGGTGCTGGGCGCCGCGGACAGGGGGTGCCCGGTGAGTGCTTCCCGACGGAGCGGGACCACCGACGAACTGGGACCGACCGGTCCCGACCGCGACGGGCGGGACGACGCGGACCTGCTCGCGGCCCTGCTGGACGGCATGGACGCGGCCCTGTGCGCCCTCGACGCGGACGGGGTGGTCACCCACTGGAACCGGGAGGCCGAACGCGTCCTCGGGTGGAGCGCCGACGAGGCGGTCGGCCGCCAGGGGTTCGCGGGCTGGGCGGCCCGGCCGGGCGATGCCGCGGGCATCGTGGAGCGCCTGCTGGGCGCGATGCGGGCGCGGGGCCGTCAGGTCCACGAGTTCGCCCTGCTCACCAAGGACGGCGGCCGGGTGCTGGTGCGCACCCAGTCCGCGGCCGTGCGCGGACCGGACGGCGAGCCCGCCGGCGTGTACTGCGCGTTCAGCGAGGTGCACGCGCAGATCGACCTGGAGCGGTCCATCGCCCTGAGCGAGGCCCTCTTCCAGGACGCCGCCTGGGGCGTCGTCCTGATCGACGCGGACCTGCGGCCCGCCGCCGCCAACGCGCACGCCGCCACCGCCCTCGGCAGCGGGCGCACCACCCTGCTGGGCCGGCCGCTGGGCGAGTTCCTGACCCAGGGCGTGGAGGAGGTGGAGGGCGCGCTGGCGCACGTCCTCGCCGAGGGGGCGCCGCCCGTGCCCACCGACCTGTGGGTGACGGTCCGACTGCCCGACGGCGAGGTCCGGCGGTGCTGGCGCAGCGGCTTCGTCCGGCTGTCGTCGCCGCTCGCCGAAGAACCGGTTCCGCTGGGCGTCGGCTGGCTCTTCCAGGACGTCACGGAGTCCAAGCAGACCGAGCAGGAGGCCACCCAGCTGCGGTTCCGCAGCAACCAGTTGCACCGGGCGGCGCGGGCGGCCGGTGAGTGCGAGGACCCCGCCGAGGCGATCTCGGTGCTGCTGGACTTCTCGCTCGCCGGCTTCGCCGACCACGTGCTGCTGGACGTGCTCGGCCGGGCCGACGCGCCCTCCGCGCACCCGGACCTCGACGTGCCGGTGCGCCTGGTGCGGGCCCTGGCCACGCCCGCCGGCCCCGCGGGCGGCCCGGGGCCCGGACTCGCCGCCCGTCGCTCCGGACTGCCGCTGCGGTACGCGGCCGGGCACCCGGCGCTCCAGAGCGTGGAGCGCACCAGCTCCGTGCGGGCCAGTGCGCCCGCCGATCCGCCCGGCCGCGCCCGGGAGTGGGCGCGGGCCCGGCAGTGGCCGGAGGACTCGGTGCACGCCCTGTGCTCGGTGCTGCGCAGCCGGGGCCGGACCCTGGGGGTGCTCACGTTCCTGCGGGCGGCGAGCCGCAGCCGCTTCGAGCGGCTGGACGCCACCTACGCGGAGTCGATCGCCGCCCGGATCGCGACGGCGGTGGACCTCGCCGACGCGCGGTCCGGCCCCCGCGGCTGAGCCGCGGGGGCCGGTGCGGCTACCGGCGGTAGAAGATGCGGTCGCGGTACTCGTCCATCACCCGGTCGTTCCAGTCCAGACCGCCGTCGACGTTCCCGGAGCGCAGCAGCGGGGGTTCGGTGCCGCGTCCGGCGAGCGCGCCGGCGGCGGTGGCCATGACCGCCTGGAGCACCGCGCTGTTGACCACCGTGGAGGCGGGGGCGAACGGGGCCGCGATGCCCTCGTGGGTGAGCTCGGCGTCGCCGAGGGGGATGCGGGTGTCCAGGACGACGTGGCAGTGGTCCTTGAGGTGGGTGCCGGACGGGTGCCGGGACGTGGTCCCGGTGGCGTAGGCGACGGAGGTGACGCCGATGACCGTAACCCCGAGGGCGCGGGCGTGGGAGGCCATCTCCACGGGCAGCGCGTTCCGGCCGGAGAGCGAGATGACGATCAGGAGGTCCCCGGCGCGCAGCGGGCTGGTGTCCAGCACCGCCGTGGCCAGCCCCTCGACGTGCTCCAGCGCGGAGCCGAGGGTGGCGGGCACCGCGTCGACGCCCACGGCGCCGGGCACGGCCAGCAGGTTCATCAGGGCCAGGCCGCCCGCCCGGTAGACGATGTCCTGGGCGGCGAGCGCGGAGTGCCCGGCGCCGTAGGCGAAGAGCCGTCCACCTGCTTCGACGGTGTCCGCGACGAGGGTGCCCGCGGCGGCGATCTCGTCCGCGTCCCCGTCCCGGACCTGCTGGAGCAGCCCGATGGCCGCGTCGAAGAACCGGTCGGAGAGCTTCCGGTCGGCCCCCGTCCCCCGGTCCCCTCCGTCGTGCGCCTGCGCGCCCCCGACTCCCTGGGAGCTGCTGTCGCTCATCGCCGAACCCCTTCGTTCACGATCGTGTACGTCTCACGCGCTGGAGCGCCGGCGCGGTACCCGGCAGCGTGCGCCCGCGGGCGGGTCGCGCGCGCCGGTGACCTCGCAGTGCCGTCCCCGCGCGTGTCGCGGATCACCGTGCGTTCTGCACCGCTGCGCTGTCAACACGGGTGCGGACGCCACCCGCGCGCCGGTGTGCGAGGCGTTCCGCACACGGCGACGTGCGCGCCGGAGGACGTCGGGACGAGGTCGGGTACGACGGCCGGGGCCCGGTTGTCGGCGCGATGCGTAAGAATTGGGGCCAGGGGCCAGCGCACTCGCTAGTGGAGCACTAGCAAAGCCGAACGAGGGGCACGTACGTATGTCCGGACTGATCGACACCACCGAGATGTATCTCCGCACCATCCTCGAACTCGAAGAGGAGGGTGTGGTCCCCATGCGCGCCCGCATCGCGGAGCGGCTGGACCAGAGCGGCCCGACGGTGAGCCAGACGGTGGCGCGCATGGAGCGCGACGGTCTGGTGTCGGTCGCCACCGACCGCCACCTGGAGCTGACCGAGGAGGGCCGCCGGCTCGCCACCCGCGTCATGCGCAAGCACCGCCTCGCGGAGTGCCTGCTGGTCGACGTGATCGGCCTGGAGTGGGAGCAGGTCCACGCGGAGGCGTGCCGCTGGGAGCACGTGATGAGCGAGGCGGTGGAGCGGCGCGTGCTGGAGCTGTTGCGGCACCCCACCGAGTCGCCGTACGGGAACCCGATTCCGGGGCTGGAGGAGTTGGGCGAGAAGGAGGCCGCCGACCCCTTCCTCGACGAGGGGATGGTGTCCCTCGCGGAGCTCGACCCGGGCAGCGAGGGCAAGACCGTGGTGGTCCGGCGGATCGGCGAGCCGATCCAGACGGACGCCCAGTTGATGTACACGCTGCGGCGGGCCGGGGTGCAGCCCGGTTCGGTGGTGAGCGTCACCGAGTCCGCGGGCGGGGTGCTGGTCGGCAGCGGTGGCGAGGCCGCCGAGCTGTCGACCGAGGTGGCGTCCCACGTGTTCGTGGCCAAGCGGTGAGGCGCCGCTCTCGGGGCTGAGTCCCGTGCCGCCCCGCAGACGGCACGGGCCGGGTCCGGTTGCGGACGGGGGCGGGCGCCGTGGGCTCGACGGCGCCCGGACGGGACCGGACCGGTCCGGGTGCGCTGCGGAGTGCCCCGGGCAGCTCGCCCACCGGGCAGGGGCGTGCGGACCTGCACGGGGGCGTGAGCAGGTGGAGTGCGCCCCTGGATGTGGGGTTGTTGGGACGGCGGAGAACGGGAGGGGGACGGCGGGTGTTCACATTCACAGCCGATGCGCTTTCTGTGTGTGGAATCGCAGCGCCGGACCCCCTCCCCGTGCCAATCTGTGCGGCAGGCATATGACCAGGAGGCCGGGAACCGCACGTCGGGACCCGGTCCCTCGGCCGTGGAGGGGCGGACCATGCGCGGCGCGCAGGGGGCGGTACGTCAGCGGAAGGTGCGGCGCGGAGCGCTCGACGGCGGGCGCCCGCCCCGGAGTCCGCGACCCCGCCGCCGCACCGCGCACCACGGGGCGGGGCGGCCCGTGACGGGCCCCGACACCCGGGGGCGCCGGAGTCCGCGCCCCTTCGCCGCTCCGGAGCCCCGAGCTCTCGGGGGCGCTCCCCACGGGCCCGCCTCCCCGGGCGGCCCGCCTCCCGGCAGCGAGCTCCCCCGGTTCACCGGGGCCGTTCCCCGGGAAGCGTCATCCGAACGAGGGGTGGCACGACCCCGCACCGCCTTTTCGAATACAAGTTCGATAATCTGGCATCCGTCGACCTGACGACCGGCGGGCGGAGCGGTGCCCTGCATGATTCCGCCCCTTCCAGCCCACACACAAGACCCGCAACAGCCCAGTAGAGCGCGCGAGCGGCCCCCGGGCCGCCATGAGGGGGTGCCGGAGCAATGGCGAGGCGTATCGACGTGACCGGGGCGGACGGGGTGCGCCTGGCCGCCTGGGACTTCGCCGACCCGTCCAAGCCCGGGCGGGAGCGCACGCCGGGCGTGTTGCTGTTGCACGGCCTGATGGGCCGGGCCTCGCACTGGGCCGACACCGCCCGCTGGCTGGGGGAACGGCACCGGGCGCTCGCCCTCGACCAGCGCGGGCACGGCCGCAGCGACAAGCCCGTCGACGGCCCCTGGGACCGGGAGGCGTACATCGCGGACGCGATCGCCGCCCTGGAGCAGCTCCACCTCGCGCCCGCAGTGCTGATCGGCCACGGCATGGGCGCGCTGACGGCCTGGCAGGTGGCCGCGCGCCGGCCCGAGTTGGTGCGCGCGGTCGTGGTGGGCGACATGCGCGCCTCGGCGCTGGGCGCGGCCTCCCAGCGGGAGTGGGAGCAGTGGTTCGCCACCTGGCCGCTCCCGTTCGCGACCCTGGCCGACGTGCACAAGTGGTTCGGCGAGGACGACCCCCGGGTGGAGCGGCCGAACGCGACCCGCGGTGCGTTCTACGCCGAGGTGATGGCCGAGTCCCCGGACGGCTGGCGGCCCGTCTTCGACCCCGCGCACGTGCTCGCCTCCCGCGCCGCCTGGACGCACAACGCGCACTGGGACGAGTTGGCGCAGGTCCGCTGCCCCACGCTGGTGGTGCGCGGACTGGACGGGGAGTTGGGGCGGGCGGAGGCCCAGGAGATGGTGCGGGTGCTGCCCCGGGGCCGGTACGCGGAGGTCGACGACGCCACCCACTTCGTCCACGTCGACCGGCCCGAGCAGTGGCGCACCGCGATCGAACCCTTCCTGGAGGAGGTCACCGCGGGCTGACCGGGCCGGCCCGCGCGCCCGTCGCGGGACGGTCAGGGGCTCAGCCGCTCGACCCGCCAGGCGGTGTCGGGGCCGGTGCCCTCCCGCACGTACTGGAGCCGGTCGTGGAGGCGGTTCTCCCGCCCCTGCCAGAACTCCACGGTCAGCGGGGCCACCCGGTAGCCGCCCCAGTGCGGGGGCACCGGCACCTGCTCGCCCTCCGGGTACCGGACCGCCAACTCGGCGTAGGCTCGGTCGAGTTCCGCGCGGGACGCGACCACCGTGGACTGGGCGCTGGCCCAGGCCCCGAGTTGGGAGCCGTGCGGGCGGGTGCGGAAGTAGGCGGCGGTCTCGTCGCGACCGGTGCGGCTCGCGACCCCCGTGACGAGCACCTGGCGGGCCATCGGGTGCCAGGGGAAGAGCAGCGCGACCTGCGGGTTGGCGTCGAGGTCGCGGGCCTTGCGGGAACCGTAGTTGGTGTAGAAGACGAAGCCCTCGTGGTCGAACTGCTTCAGCAGGACGGTGCGGGAGCGGGGCCGGCCCCGGACGTCCGCGGTGGACACCACCATGGCGTTCGGCTCGTAGAGGGCGCCCTCGTCCGCGGTGCGGGCCGCGTCCCGGAACCAGCGGGCGAACTGCTCCAGGGGGTGGGCCGCCAGGTCGTTCTCTGCGAGGCCCCGCTCCCGGTACTGCGCGCGCATCAGGGACGGGTTCGGGTGGTCGACGGAATCGCGGTTCACGGCGCCATCCTGCCGCACCCGCCCCGTGCGGACCGCGAGGGGGCGGTCACCCAACGCGTACCCGACCCGGCACTCAGTGCCACCGCGGACCCGATTTCCGGCACTCAGGGAAATGTCCGCGCCCGGTTCCGGTTGGCCGACCGCCCGAACGGGGCATCACGGGGGTGACGGGTCCGGTCCGCGCGCTCCCCCACCGGTGGTGCCGCGGCACCGACGCCGGGCGCCCCGTGCGCCCTCCGCAGCAAGGAGCCGCCCCATGACCGACTTCGTTCCCGGGCTCGAAGGAGTCGTCGCGTTCGAAACGGAGATCGCCGAACCGGACCGGGAGGGCGGCGCCCTCCGCTACCGGGGCGTCGACATCGAGGAACTGGCCGGCCAGGTGCCCTTCGAGCAGGTGTGGGGGCTGCTGGTGGACGGATCCTTCGCCCCCGGCCTCCCCCCTGCCGAACCGTTTCCGCTGCCCGTGCACTCGGGAGACGTCCGGGTGGACGTCCAGGCCGCGCTGGCCCAGCTGGCGCCCGTGTGGGGGCTGCGCCCCCTGCTGGACGTCAGCGAGGCCCAGGCCCGTGACGACCTCGCCCGCACCGCCGCGCTGGCCCTGTCCTACGTGGCGCAGTCCGCACGGGGGCAGGGTCTGGCGATGGTGCCCCAGCGCGAGGCGGACCGGGCCACCACCGCGGCGCAGCGGTTCATGGTCCGGTGGCGGGGCGATCCCGACCCGCGGCACGTGGCGGCCGTCGACGCGTACTGGACCTCCGCCGCCGAGCACGGGATGAACGCCTCGACCTTCACCGCCCGGGTGATCGCCTCCACCGGCGCCGACGTCGCCGCCGCGCTCTCCGGCGCGGTGGGCGCCATGTCCGGGCCGCTGCACGGCGGCGCCCCGTCGCGGGTGCTGGGGATGGTCGAGGAGGTCGAGCGGACCGGCGACGCCGGCGCCTACGTACGGCGGGCCCTGGACCGGGGCGAGCGGCTGATGGGCTTCGGGCACCGGGTGTACCGGGCCGAGGACCCGCGGGCCCGGGTGCTGCGGCGCACCGCCCGGGAGCTGGGCGCGCCCCGGTTCGAGGTGGCCGAAGCGCTGGAGGAGGCGGCGCTGGCGGAGTTGCGGGCCCGCCGCCCGGACCGGGTGCTGGCCACCAACGTGGAGTTCTGGGCGGCGATCGTGCTGGACTTCGCCGAGGTGCCGGCGCACCTGTTCACCTCCCTGTTCACCTGTGCCCGGACGGCCGGCTGGTCGGCCCACGTGCTGGAGCAGAAGCGGACCGGGCGGCTGGTGCGGCCCTCCGCCCGGTACACCGGGCCCGGAGCGCGCCCCCTGGCCGAGCTGCTGCGCCCGGAGCGCGCCGCCTCCTGAGCGGGCGCGGGGCCCCTTCCGCACGCCGGCGGACGGGCCCCGCGCCGGCGCTCAGGCCCGGACCGGACGGTTCCGGTGGTGGCGGGCGGCGACCCGGGGGTGCGCGCGCAGCTTGCCCTTCCACTCGTTGCGGCCGAACTCGGCGTGCAACGGGTTCGCCGGGTCCCGGGTGATCCCGGGCGCGCGCGGGGCGTACGGGAAGGGCAGCGGCTCCACCCGGGCGTCGAGCCGCGGGTTGTGGAAGTACGGGACGGAGAACCGTTCAGTGGCGCCGGGCGGGCTGACCACCCGGTGCGCGGTGGCCATGAGGTAGCCGTCGGTGGCGATCTCCAGGAGCTCGCCGAGGTTGACCACGAAGGCGCCGGGCAGCGGCGGCACGTCGTGGAACGCCCCGTCCTCGCGCTGCACCTGGAGCCCGCCGACCTCGTCCTGGAGCAGCAGGGTCAGGAAGCCGTAGTCCTTGTGCGCGCCCACCCCCTGCCCGGCGCCGTCGGCGCCGGCCCCGCCCGGGTAGCGGACCAGTTTCAGCTGGGGGTGCGCGCCCGGCCCGAAGAGCGGGTCGTAGAAGTCGGGCGGGGCGCCGATCGAGGCGAGCAGTTCCCGCAGCAGGCGCTGGGCGACGTCGCCGAGGCGGGCCATCCAGTCCAGTGCGGCGGTCCGCAGTTCGGGCAGGGCGTCGGGCCACTGGTTGGGGCCCTGGAGCCAGCCGTACGCGGGGGCGCCGAGGGCGGGCGCCCGGGCGGGGCGCTCGGTGCCGATGTCGAGTTGGTCGCGCCGGTCGGCCCGGCCGCCGGTGCGTTCCTCGCCGGTGCGGGTGTAGCCGCGGAAGTGCGGGGAGTTGACGATGTCGAGGGCGCCCCGCTCGGCCTCCGGCAGGGCGAAGAACCGGTGCACGACGGTGGTGAGCGCGGCGGTCCGGGCTTGCGGGACGCCGTGCCCGACGAGGTGGAAGAAGCCCACCCGGTGTGCGGCGTCGTGCAGTTGGGCGTGGAGCAGTCGGCGGGCCTGGGGGCCGCGGTCCGCTGCGGAGAGGTCGATGACGGGCAGGTCCGTGCGGCCGGTGGAGTGGTTGCCGTCGAGGGGGCGGGCGAGGGGGCCGGTGGTGTCACCCGGATGCGTCATGGGATGTCCGCTGGGGGTACGGCACCGGCGCCGCCGGGGTGGGGCGCCGGGCTGCCTGGGTTGACGGGGGTCGGGTCAGGCGGGACGCCGACATCCGGTGCTCGTCACACGGCGGTAGTCCACATGACGGCGGCGTACGAGCGGAAGCATGTCGCCAGCGTACTGCGGGGGTGGAAGGCACGCGCGTGCGCTCGCTCACAGGTGGTCCGCGCCCGGCGCACGAGGTGTGCGCACGCCGGGCGCGGGGAGGTCAGAGCGGATCGGCGGCGGGTGCCGCGCGCCGGCCGCGGGCCATCTGGGTGCGGACCGCGCCCATGCTCGCCGCGATGACCAGGACGATGGCCACGCTCTGGGAGGCGGTGAGGGTCTGGCTCAGGACGAGGAACCCGGCCGCCGCGGCGATCGCCGGCTCCAGGCTCATCAGGACGGCGAAGGTGGAGGCGGGCATCCGGCGCAGGGCGAGCAGTTCCAGGGTGTACGGGAGCACGGAGGACAACAGGGCGATGGCCGCGCCGAGCCCGAGGACGGCGGGGTCGAGGAGTGCGGTCCCGGACTCCACCACGCCGAAGGGCAGGATCAGCACCGCGCCCACGGCCATGGCGAGCGCGAGGCCGTCGGCCTTGGGGAAGCGGCGGCCGGTGCGGGCGGAGAACACGATGTACAGGGCCCACAGGGCGCCCGCCGCGAGGGCGTAGGCCATGCCGACCGGGTCCAGGGTGCCGAAGCCGCCGCCGCTGAGCAGGAACACCCCGGCGAGCGCGAGGCCCGCCCAGAGCAGGTTGATCGCGCGGCGGGAGACGATCACCGACAGGGCGAGCGGGCCGAGCACCTCCAGGGTGACGGCCGGGCCGATGGGGATGCGGTCGATGGCCTGGTAGAAGAGGCCGTTCATGCCGGCGAGGGTCACCGCGAAGGCGACGACCGTGGTCCAGTCGGCGCGGGTGTACCCGCGCAGTCGGGGCCGGCAGACCAGGAGGAGGACCAGCGCGGAGACCACCAGGCGCACGGTGACGACGCCGAGGGCCCCGGCCCGGGGCATCAGGGTGACCGCGAGGGCCCCGCCGAACTGGACGGAGACGCCGCCCGCGAGGACCAGCCCGACCGGGCCGAACGCCCCGAACCGTCCCGGTCGCGCGCCGCCGTCCGCGGGGGCGGGGGCCGGGGTGCGCGCGGGGGCCGGGCCGGCAGTGGCGGCGGCGGTCGGGGGGACGTCCACGGGTTCCTCGCATCGTCATCGGTGGCGGGTCGGCCGGCGACACCCGTCCGATCACTACTCTGAACTCAAGAGTGCACTTTAATGCACCAAACCGGGGGGGTGCCCAGCACCTCGACCCCCGAACACCCCGGAGCACTGCGCCGGCGCACGGGTCCTGCCCCCGAGCCGGTGTCCGCCCCGGGGCGGTCCCTCGGCCCTCCCCACCACGCTAAACGCCCCGTGCGCGCCCGTGAAATGCCGATCGGACCGCGCCTATGCTTCACAGACATGAGCGCTGACAGCGGCCATCGGCCCCGCCCGGCCGGCACCGGCACTGGCACTGGCACCGGCACTGGCACTGGCACCGGCACTGGCACTGGCAGCCTGCGCACCCTGGAGATCCGTCATCTGCGCTGCTTCCTCGCCGTCGCCGAGGAGGGCAGCTTCACCCGGGCGGCGATCCGGCTGCGACTCACCCAGCCGGCCGTGTCCCGGACCCTCGCCGCCCTGGAGGGCGCGCTCGGCGTCCGGCTGGTGGACCGCTCCACCCACCACCTCGCCCTGACCCCCGAGGGCCACGCCTTCCGGGACCGGGCCCGGGCCGCCGTCACCGCCTTCGAGGACGCCCTCGCCACCGGCCGCGGGGCGCCCCGCCCGCTGCGGATCGGCCACCCCTGGTCGGCGCTGGGCCCGTACACCACGCCCCTGCTGCGCCGCTGGCGCGCCGCGCACCCGGACACCCCGCTGGAGCTGCTGCGCATCGACGACCGGACCGCCGGGCTGACCCGGGGGCTGGTCGACGCGGCGTTCCTGCGCGGACCGCTGCCGGCGCCCGGGCTGGAGTCGGTGCGGCTGTACGAGGAGGGGCAGGTCGCGGCGGTCCCCTCGGACGGGTCGCTGGCCGACCGGGCGGACCTGCGGCTGGCCGACCTGTCGGACCGCACCATCGCCCTGAACACCGTCTCCGGGCTGACCTCCCTGGAGCTGTGGCCCGCCGCGATCCGCCCGGTCTCGGTGGTCAAGGTCGCCAACACCGACGACTGGCTGAACGCCATCGCCGCCGACCGGGCGGTGGGCGTCTCGGCGACCGCCACCGCCCGGATGCACCCGCACCAGGGCGTCGTCTACGTGCCGCTGGCCGACGCGCCCCCGGTGCCGGTGCTGCTGGCCTGGCGCACCGGCACCGACGGACCCGCGCTCCACGCCCTGTTGGCCCTGGTCCGCGCGGTGCTGACGGAGGGCGGGGACGGGGGCGCTTGAGTCTCCCGCCGGGGGAGAGCCCAGAGTGGGGCCATGAACGGCGGCACTCCCTACTCGATCGGTGAGCTGGCCCGGCGCACCGGGCTGACGGTCAAGACCGTCCGCTACTACTCCGACCGCGGCCTCGTCACGCCCGTGGACCGCACCCCCGCCGGCTACCGGCGCTACGGACCGGACGCCGTGGCCCGGCTCGCCCTGGTGCGCACGCTACGGGAACTCGGCATCGGCCTCGACGTGATCCGAGGGGTCACGGCACGGGAGCGCACCCTCGGCGAGGTCGCCGCCGAGCACGTCGCCGCGCTGGACGTCCAGATCGACGTCCTGCGGCTGCGGCGGGCCGTGTTGGGCGTCGTCGCCGCGCACGGAACCACCCCCGAGGAGATGGCACGCATGCACCGGTTGGCCACCCTGACCGCGGTCGAACGCCGACGTCTGGTCGACGACTTCCTGCACGAGGTCTTCGACGGCCTCGGCGACCCCGCCCGGCACGCCGGACCACGGCGCACCCTGACCCCCGACCTCCCCGACGACCCCACGGAGGAGCAGCTCGCCGCCTGGGTAGAGCTGGCCGGGCTGGCCCTCGATCCGGAGTTCCGGGCCGATCTGCGGCACCTCGTCCACACCCATCTGGCCGAGCTGCCCGCCGATGCCGGCGCCCCGCCGCGGCCGGGCACGATCGGCCTGGCCCGGCTGGTCGTGGGGCCCGCCCTCGCGGCCGGCACCGACCCCGGATCGCCGGGGGCCGATCCGGTGGTCGCGGAGTTCACCGCCCGCTGCGCGCTCCTCCACGACCGCCCCGACGACCCGGCCCTGCGAGGGTGGCTGCTGGACCGGCTCGACGGGATGCGCGATCCGCGCAAGGGCCGGTACTTCCGGCTGCTGGCGCTGGTCAACGGCTGGCAGCCGCCCCGGTGCACGGCTCCGGTGATCGATTGGACCGTCGCCGCGCTACGGGTCCGCACGGCCGGCTGACCCCGTCCCGGCGCCCTCCTCCCCGGGCAGGCCGTCCGCCAGCGCTTCGGCCAGGTGGCGCCCCCGGACCCCGCCGAGTTGGGCGAGCTGGGTGCGGCAGGAGTAGCCGTCCGCGAGGACCAGGGCGCCCGGCGGGGCCGCCCGCACCGAGGGCAGCAGCTGCTCCTCGGCGCAGCGCTGCGACACCTCGAAGTGGCCCTTCTCGAAGCCGAAGTTGCCGGCCAGTCCGCAGCAGCCGCCGCTCAGTCGCCCGCTCAGGCCGGCGGCGTCCCGGACCCGCTGGTCGGCCCCGTCGCCGAGGACCGCGTGCTGGTGGCAGTGGGTCTGGCCGACCACCGGCCGGTCCAGCCGGGGCGGACGCCAGTGGGGCACCTGCGCCTCCAGCGTCTCGGCGAAGGTGCGCACCGAGGCCGCCAGCCGGTGGGCGCGGGGGTCCTTCGGCAGGAGCTCGGGCAGGTCGGTGCGGAGGGTGGCGGCGCAGCTCGGTTCCAGGACGGTCACCGGCAGGTCCGGGCCGCCGGTCCGGTCCAGCAGGTCGAGGGTGCGGGTCATCACCCGGCGGGCCCGGTCGAGTTGGCCGGTGGTGACGTAGGTCAGCCCGCAGCACACCCCGGTGCCGGGCAACAGGACCTGCTGTCCCGCCGCCTCCAGCACCCGGACGGCGGCCCGGCCGACCTCGGGGGCCAGGTGCTCGGTGAAGGTGTCCGGCCACACCACGGTGGCCTGACTGGTCGACAGCAACCGGGGGCCGGGCGGGGTCCGCCGGGCGAACCAGCGGGTGAAGGGTTCGGGGGCGAGCGGCGGGAGGTCCCGGCGCGGGTCGATGCCGGCCAGCCGCTTGCCGAGGGCGGCCAGCGGCTCCCGGGCGGCCAGGGCGTTCAACAACGGTGCGGTGCGGGTGGCCGCGGCCAGCCGGAGCCAGCGCGGCAGCCGGCCCAGGGCGTAGTGGGAGGCCGGGCGGAGCCGTCCCGCGTAGTGGTGGTGGAGGAACTCCGCCTTGTAGGTGGCCATGTCGACGCCGACCGGGCAGTCCGAGCGGCACCCCTTGCAGGAGAGGCAGAGGTCGAGGGCGTCCCGCACCTCGGGGGCGCGCCAGCCGCCGGTGATGACGGCGTCGGGGGCGCCGGTGGTGCCGGCCAGCATCTCGTGGAGCAGCCGGGCCCGGCCCCGGGTGGAGTGCTCCTCCTCTCCGGTGGCCCGGAAGGAGGGGCACATCACGTCCGGGCCGGGCACGGTGGTGCGGCACTTGGCGACGCCGACGCAGCGACGCACCGCCGCGGTGAAGTCCCCGCCGTCCTGCGGGTAGCCGAACTCCACCGGCACCGGCCGCCGGGGCAGCACGGCGAACCGCAACCCTTCGTCCAGCCGCGCCGGCCGGACGAGTACCCCGGGGTTCAACAGTCCCTGCGGGTCCCAGGCGGCCTTCACCCGCGCGAAGAGCCCGACGAGTTCGGGGCCGTACATCCGGGGCAGCAACTCGGCCCGGGCGGTGCCGTCGCCGTGCTCCCCGGAGAGCGAACCGCCGTGGGCGACCACCAGGTCCGCCAGTTCTTCGGAGAAGGCGCGGAACCGGGCGATTCCGGGGGCGGTGAGCAGGTCGAAGTCGATCCGTGCGTGCACACAGCCGTCGCCAAAGTGCCCGTAGGGGGTGCCGTGCAGGCCGTGCGCGGCGAGCAGGGCGCGGAACTCCCGCAGGTAGGCGCCGAGTCGGGCCGGGGGAACCGCGCAGTCCTCCCAACCGGGCCACGCCTCGGAGCCGTCCGGCATCCGGGTGGCGGTGCCGGCCGCGTCCTCCCTGATCCGCCACAGGGCCCGCTGGGCGGCCGGGTCGGTGACCACCCGGGCGTCGAGGGCGTCCGCGGAGCGGACGATCCGTTCGGCAGCCGCCCGGGCCTCGGCCGGGCTCGCCCCGCCGGTCTCCACGAACAGCCAGGCCGTGCCCCGGGGCAGGGCGTCCAGGACGCCCGGGGGCACCAGGTCGACGGCCATGCCCTCGACGGTCAGCGGCCGGTGCGGCAGCAGGCCGGGGGCGGCATCCGCCGCCGCCGACTCGTCGACGTGGCCGAGCACGGCGAGGGCCCGCGCGGGCGGGGTCTCCACCAGCTTCACGGTGACCTCGGTGAGCAGGCCGAGGGTGCCTTCGGAGCCGCAGAACGCCCGTGCCACGTCGGCGCCCCGCTCGGGCAACAGGGCGTCCAGGGCGTAGCCGGAGATCCGGCGCGGGAGGTCGGGGAAGCCGGTGCGCAGCAGGGCGAGTTCGGATTCCACCAGCGGACGGAGCGCCGCGGGGGCCCCGGCCCAGTCGGGGCCGAGTCGGGTGAGGGCCGGGCCGTGGTCACCGGCGCAGAGGGCTGCGGTGAGCGAGGCGACGTTGTCGGCGGTGGTGCCCCAGGCCACCGAGTGGGCTCCGCAGGCGTTGTTGCCCACCATGCCGCCGATGGTGCACCGGCCGTGGGTGGAGGGGTCGGGGCCGAAGCGCAGCCCGTGCGGGGCGGCGGCCTCCTGGAGCCGGTCGAGGACGAGGCCGGGTTGCACGGTCGCCGTCCGGGCCTCGGGGTCCAGGTCCAGGACCCGGTTCAGATGCCGGGTGAAGTCGAGGACCACCCCGGTGCCGGTGGCCTGGCCGGCGATCGAGGTGCCGCCGCCGCGGGCGAGGACGGGCACCCCGTGGTCCCGGCAGACGGTGAGGGCGGCGAGGACGTCGTCCGCGTCCCGCGGGGCCACCACCGCCAGCGGCACCCGTCGGTAGTTGGAGGCGTCCATGGTGGTCAGGGCGCGGGCGGTGGGCCCGAAGTCGACTTCTCCGGCCACCTCCGCCCGCAACGCGGCCCGGAGGCCCTCCGGTTCGGTGTCGGTCCCGTGGTCCGTCATCCCCCCAGCATCCCGCGCGCGGGCGGAGGGGGGGGCGGAAGGCCCGCCCCGGAGCGGGTCGGGGACCCCGGGGAACGGGCCGGCCGCACCCGTCGGCGGGGGCGAGAGAACCTGCGGGGCGGGCGATTCCGGCGAATCCGGCCCGGGTTCCAGGAGATCCGGGAGCGACAAAAACGGCCAAAGCATCGAAAGGGAATTCCGACGGGCGAGAGGGCGACGAATCGGACCGCGAAGGAAAACGAGAAGAACGCGGAAAACGAGAAGAACCCCGCGCGCGACCGCCGGCACGGGGGCACCGGGAAGCCCGGGATCGAGGCCCGGACCTGCACCGTCGAGTCCGCGGTGCCGTGGGACGGGGCGAACCGGCCGGGGCGCCGGAACTCGTGAATCGGAGCCGGTCGGCCGCGGCCATGTGCGTAGCCGGATCACCCGGGCCGGGTCCGGTCGGTGAATCCGATCGCCGTATACGAGGCGGTCGGTATGCCCCGGGCGGCGGCACCGCCGGGCGGGGCCGCGCAGGGGCGGCACGGCAAACGGAAGGGAGACCGGTTGCCGTGGGAAACGAATGCGGCGGGGACGTCGGCGGGTCGGATGCGCGAAGGCGGCCCCCCGCCTGCTCCGGAGCAACGGAATGGGCTGGGAAAACGGGCCGGACGGGGCGGGGGACCAGGGAAGCCGCCGCACCCGCGGGTTACCGCCTGCGAACGGTGCGGAATTGCTCAGCGCATCTCCTTACCCCGGCGCCGCCTTCCCCTCACCCGGTCCCGAGCGAATCACACGAGAACCCCACAGGGCCGCTGCGTGGTTCAGACCAATTGCTTAGCGCGACGGTACGGAAAGCCAGGAATTCCGCTGCGGGATGTTCCCAAACCGATCAGGAACTCTCCTATAGTGACGACAAGTTGAACGGCGGGTGTTTCCTGTCCGTACGGAGAAGCACTTCGACCCATCGGTCGGCCGTTTCGACGCAGCTCACCACCCGGGGCCGGGCACCCTCGGGCCCCCCGGGGAGCGACCCGCGCCCGTGACGGACACCCCGTGACGGTCCCCGCCGCGGACACCCCGCGGGGCGGAGGCCCTGCCGCCCTCCCACCCACCAGCCCCCCGACACCCGCACCCGCACCCAGCCACCGTGGACTCGCCACCCGAGGACATGACCCGAGGACACGATTGATGACCGCGCCCCTACCGCACGCGCACCCCGCGGGACGCCGCATACCCGCGTCCAGGCGGGCGAAGGTCCGTCAGACGGCGGCCCTTCCCACCCCGCAGGCGTCCGCTCCGCCCGCGACCCCCGCCCCGGCGTCCCCCCCGCCGGCGTTCGCCACCCCCACCCCCCTCTCCGCCGCCGAACTGCGCACCACCCGCCCCGTCCAGGGCACCACCGTGCACGAGCCGTCCCGGCCCGCCCCGGCGACCGCCCCCCGCACCCGCACCGGCACGGCCCCGGCCCCGAGCGCCCCCGGCCCGATGCGTTCCGCCCTCGCGGGACTGCTCACCCTGCTGCTCTCCGGCGGCGCCACGCTCGCCACCGCCCTGGCCGCGCCCCCCGAGGTCCGGAACACCGTGGCCCTCGGCGGCGCCGCGGCCGGCGCCCTGCTGCTCTCCGTCACCGTCGCCGTCACCCACCGGACCCTGCACACCGCCCGGTTGCTGCGGGAGCGGCTCGCCGCGGCGCGGGCCGAGACCGCCCGCGCCCTCGCCCAGAACGCCTCCCTCACCGAGAAGCTGGCCGACGAACGGGAGCGGGCCGCCGAGGAACTCACCCGGGAACGCGACCGGTTGGGCGCCGTCTGCGAACGGCTCTCCGTCGACAACGCCCGGCTGGCCGAGGCCGCCGACCACGCCGCCATCGACCGCGCCGCCACCCTGTCCGCCTGCGCCAACGCCGCCGGACGGCTCCAGGCCCTGGCCACCGGCACCCTGGCCGACCTGCGCCGCATGGAGGACCAGCACGCCGACGAGAACGTCCTCGCCGACCTGCTGCACCTCGACCACCGCACCGCTCAGGCCGGTCGGATCGCCGACTCGATGGCGCTGCTCACCGGCTCGCGCTCCGGGCGGCGTTGGTCCCGACCCATCGTCATGGAGTCCATCCTGCGCGGCGCGATGGGCCGCATCAGCGCCTACCGGCGGGTCCGGATGCACTCCACCAGCCAGGTCGCCGTCGCCGGCCACGCCGCCGAGGGCGTGATGCACGCCCTCGCCGAACTCCTCGACAACGCGGCCAACTTCTCCTCGCCGACCTCCGAGGTCCATGTGTACGTGGAGGAGGTGCCGGCCGGGGTCGTCGTCTCCGTCGAGGACAGCGGACTGGTGATGAGCGAGCTCCAACTGCACCGCGCGGAACGGTCCGTGTCCGGCGAGTGCACCGCGCTCGGCGGGCTCTCCGGCACCCGGCTCGGACTCGCCGTGGTGGGCCGGCTCGCCCGCAAGCACGGACTGAAGGTGTCGTTCCGCCCCTCCTCGCGCGGCGGCACCGGCGTGGTCCTGATGATCCCCCGGTCCCTGCTGACCGGCCCCGACGCCGCACCCTCGCGCTACTCGGGCCTGCCCGAGACCGAAGCCGAGCCGGCGCCCGCGGCCGACCCGGAGCACGCGCGCCCCGCCCCGGCGGCCGGTGACCCCGCCATCGAGGACGCCCGGCCCGGCACGACGTCCTCCGTCGTCCCCGCGGCCGACCCGCACCCGCTGTCCTTCTCGTACGCCGCCGCCCGGCCGGACGCGGAGGACGGCCTCGACCCCGACCCGGTGCCGTCCCACGGCCGGCCGTCCCGGGCCGCCGCGGCCCGCACCGCACCACCCGCACCGGCCGCCCTGCCGGTGCGCGGCGCGACCCCGCCGACCGGCCGGCTCCCGCGCCGGGCCCGGGGCCGCACCCTCGCCGACACCGACCCCCGGCGCGCCGGCGGCGACCCCTACGCCGCCTCCGCCCCCCTCGACCCCGCGGAAGTCGCCGCCCGCACGGCGCGGTTCAGCAACTTCCGGGCGGCCGTCCGCACCGCTCCCCCGGCCTCCGCCAAGGCCGAACCGGCCGTCGAACCGCTCCAGCAGGAAGGTGAGCCCACCTCATGACCACCGCCCGCTCACACACCGCCGCCTCCGCCGGCCCGGCGCAGCAGACCGGACAGACCGGAGCGGGGACGCTCCACGCGTTCGACGCGGCCTACCCGATGGCCACCTACCACGCGGACATGGACCTGCGCCCCGCCGCCCCGGACGCCACCGGCACCGTCGACGACTCGTTCGCCTGGCTGCTGGAGGGCCTGCTCGCCCGCACCCCCGGCGCCCGGCACGCCCTGGTGCTCTCCCGCGACGGCCTCAAGCTGTGTCGCACCCCCGAACTCTCCGTCGACCAGGCCGACCAGTTGGCGGCGATCGCGGCCGGCATCCACTCGCTGTCCCACGGCGCCTCCGTGGAGTTCGGCAACGGCAACGGCGGCGTGC
The DNA here is from genome assembly GCF_040296045.1 of Streptomyces sp. NPDC002490. NCBI lineage: Bacteria > Bacillati > Actinomycetota > Actinomycetes > Kitasatosporales > Streptomycetaceae > Streptomyces > Streptomyces sp. NPDC002490. The sequence continues at coordinate 89,000 of NZ_JBEOWM010000010.1, forward strand.
GCTCCGCGATGGCCGAGTTCCACGGCGGCGTGCTGTTCATCGTGGAGGCCGGCCAGGGCGCCCACATCGCCGTCATCGCCGACGAGGACGCGGACGCCGGCCTCGTCGGTCACCACATGAGCGAACTGGTCGACCAACTCGGCGCCCATCTGACGGCCCAGGCCCGTGCGGCGGACGACACGGCGGACGGCGCCCCCAAGGGAGCGCACCCCACCCCCGGCACGTGAGCCGACCCGGCCGGGACGAGGTGCCGGACCGGCTCTACACCCTCACCGGCGGACGCAGCCGGTCGTCGACGGACACCCCCCTCGACCTGGTGACGCTGATCGTCGCGGAGTCCGAGCCGCGCCCCGGGATGCAGTCGGAGCACGCGGCGATCCTGCGCATGTGCCGGCTCCCCACGGCGGTCGTGGAGGTCGCGGCGGACCTCCGGCTGCCGGTGAGCATCACCCGGGTGCTGCTCTCCGACCTGCTCTGCGCGGGCCGGATCAGCGCCCGGCACCCGCGTCCGGCGCGCCCGCGGGAGGGCTTTCCCGATACCGAACTCCTGGAACAGGTGCTCAATGGCCTCCGAAGACTCTGAAGGACCCTGGCCACCCGGCACGCCCGGTCCCCCCGCCGGTCCCCTCGGCGTCCCCGCGGGCCGCTCCTTCCCGCAGGACGACGGGCCCGCGGGCCGGCCGGCCCTGCAACCGACCGCGGAGACCGGGCTCAAGATCGTGGTGGTCGGCGGCTTCGGCGTGGGCAAGACCACCCTGGTCCGCTCGGTGAGCGAGATCCGCCCGTTGAACACGGAGGAGACGCTGTCCCGCGCCGGCGAGGCGGTGGACGACACCGCCGGGGTGAAGGGGAAGTCGGAGACGACGGTCGCCTTCGACTTCGGCCGCATCACGCTCGGCCCGCGCCACGTGCTGTACCTGTTCGGCGCGCCGGGCCAGCCCCGGTTCTGGTTCCTGTGGGACCAGCTCTTCGCCGGGGCGCTGGGCGCGGTGGTGCTGGTGGACACCCGACGGGTGGACGACTGCTGGTACGCCGTGGACCGGCTGGAACAGACCGGGGTGCCCTTCATCGTGGCCCGCAACGACTTCGGCGGGCCCCCGTACACCCCCCGCGAACTCCGCGAGGCGCTGGCCCTGGACCCGGAGGTGCCGGTGATCGACTGCGACGCGCGGTCCCGGGAGTCCGCGGCCCGGGTGCTGATCACCCTGGTCGAGTACCTGACCGCCGCCGCCCGCCGGCCGGGCGGGGACGCATGACCGCGACCGGCCCCGAGGCGGTCGCACCGGTGCCGCTGAGCCTGTTGCGCGGGCCCGGCGCCACCACGGCGCTCCACCACGAGCTGCGCCGCACCCACGGCCCGGTGGCGCCCGTGGTGCTGGACGACGGGGTGCCGGCCTGGCTGGTCCTCGGGTACCGCGAGCTGCACCAGGTGACGGCCGACGCCGAGTTGTTCAGCCGGGACCCGGCGCTGTGGAACCGGCCCGGCACCGTCCCGGACGGCTGGCCGCTGCCGCCGCACACCGGACGGGGCGCGCCGCCCGTGCTGCACACCACCGGACCGCAGCACACCGCCCGGGCGGCGGTGATCGCGCACGCCCTGGCCGCGGAGGACCCGTTCCGGCTGAGAGAGCAGGCGGAACGTTTCGCCGATGAGCTGGTCGACGGGTTCTGCGCCCGGGGGCGGGCCGAGGTGATCGGGCAGTACGCGGTGCCGCTGCCGGTCCGGGTGCTCGCCTGGCTGCTCGGCTTCCCGCCCGGGCTTGCCCCGGAGTTGCAGTCGGCCCTGGAGGCGGTGGCGGGCGGCGGGGAGGGCGCGGTGGAGGGCCGGCGCCGGCTGTCCGCGGCGGTGGTCGAGCTGGTGGTGGAACGCGGCCGGGCCCCGCAGGACGACGTGGCGACCCGGATGCTGGCCGACCCGGCCGGGCTGCCGGAGGAGGAGATCGCCCGGGACCTGACCTTGATGCTGCTCGCCGGGCACCGCCCGACCAGCGACTGGATCGGCAACTCGCTGCGGCTGATGCTGACCGACCACCGGTTCGCGGCCTCGCTCTCCGGCGGACGGCGCAGCGTGGTCGAGGCGATGAACGAGGTGCTGTGGGAGGACCCGCCGGCGCAGAACGTGGCCGGCCGCTGGGCCTCCCGGGACACGGTGCTCGGGGAGCGGCACATCCGGGCCGGGGACCTGGTGGTGCTGGGCTTGGCCGCAGCCAACTCCGACCCGGAGGTGCGGATCGACCGGACCGCGCTGACCGGCGGGAACAACGCCTTCTTCTCGTTCGGGCACGGCGAGCACCGCTGTCCGTTCCCGGCGCGGGAGATCGCCGAGGTGGTGACCCGGGCCGGGATCGAGGTGGTCCTGGACCGGCTGCCGGACCTGGATCTCGCGGTGGCCCCCGAGGAGCTGGCCCGGCGGCCCTCGCCGTGGCTGCGCGGGGTGGCCTCGCTCCCCGTGCGGTTCACCCCGGCGGCAGCGCTCGGCGCCCGCCGTTGACGGACCCGCCGCTTCCCTTGTGTCCGAGATCCGGCGCGTTCGTCTCAGCGGCCGGACACCCCGTTCGGGGGCGTCCGGCGAAGGGCTAGGCTCCGTACGTGGCTGAGATCCAGATTCCCGCTGACATCAAGCCCGCGGACGGCCGTTTCGGCGCGGGCCCCTCCAAGGTGCGGACGGAGGCGCTGGACGCCCTGGCCGCCACCGGCACGTCACTCCTCGGCACCTCCCACCGCCAGGCTCCGGTCAAGGACCTGGTGGGCCGGGTCCGGGACGGCGTGTCCCGACTCTTCGACCTGCCCGAGGGATACGAGGTGATCCTGGGCAACGGCGGCTCCACCGCGTTCTGGGACATCGCGACCCACGGGCTCATCGAGTCCCGCTCCCAGCACCTCACCTTCGGCGAGTTCTCCTCGAAGTTCGCCAAGGCCGCCAAGCTGGCGCCCTGGCTCCAGGACCCGTCCCTGGTCACCGCCGAGCCGGGCACCCACCCGCTGCCGGTCGCCGAGGCCGGCGTGGACGTGTACGCGTACACCCACAACGAGACCTCGACCGGCGTCGCGATGCCGCTGAAGCGGGTCGAGGGCGCCGACGAGGGCGCGCTGGTGCTGGTCGACGCGACCTCCGGCGCGGGCGGCCTGCCGGTGGACGTCAGCGAGACGGACGTCTACTACTTCGCCCCGCAGAAGTCCTTCGCCGCGGACGGCGGACTCTGGCTCGGGGTGTTCTCCCCGGCCGCCGTCGAGCGCGCCGAGCGCATCCACGCCTCCGGGCGGCACATCCCCGAGTTCTTCTCGCTGCCGACCGCGATCGACAACTCGCGCAAGAACCAGACGTACAACACCCCGGCGCTGGCCACCCTGTTCCTGCTCGCCGAGCAGCTGGACTGGATCAACGGCCAGGGCGGTCTGGACTGGGCGGTGCGGCGCACCGCGACCTCCGCCCGGAACCTGTACGGCTGGGCCGAGGCCAGCAAGTACGCCGACCCGTTCGTGGCCGACCCGGCGCAGCGCTCGGCCGTGATCGGCACCATCGACTTCGCGGACGAGGTGGACGCCTCCGCGGTGGCCAAGGCGCTGCGCGCCAACGGCATCGTGGACACCGAGCCGTACCGCAAGCTGGGCCGCAACCAGCTGCGGGTGGCGATGTTCCCGGCCATCGACCCGGCGGACGTCGAGGCGCTGACGCACTGCATCGACTACGTCATCGAGCAGCTCTGACCGTCTGACGGACCACCAGGGGGCGGGCGCCCGGCCGGGCGCCCGCCCCCTTCGTCGTGCCGTCCGCCGCGGCCGGCGGGTCAGCGGCTGAGCCGCTGGAAGCGCCGCACCGCCAGCGGCAGGAAGACCGCCGTCAGCACCAGCGGCCAGACGACCGCCATCAGCACCGCGTTCTGCTCGATCCAGGAGTCTCCGGCCCCGACGGGCGTGCCGAAGAGTTCACGGGAGGCCGCGACGGTGGAGGAGATCGGGTTCCAGGCGGCCACGTGTCCGAGCCAGTCCGGCATGAGCTGGGGCGCGACGAAGATGCTGGAGATCATCGTCAGCGGGAAGGCGACCGCGAAGAGGCCGCCCGCGGCCTCCGGGTTGGGCACCATCAGCCCCAGCAGCACGCCCACCCAGATCAGGCAGAAGCGGAGCAGCAGCAGGAGCCCGAAGGCGCCGAGCGCACCGCCGACCCCGCCGTCCGGACGCCAGCCCATGGCGAGCGCGGTGAGCATCAGGATGGTCAGTTCCGCGCAGGCCACGATCAGATCGGTGACGCCCCGGCCGGAGACCACCGCGGAGGGGGCCATCGGCATGGAGCGGAAGCGGTCGATGACGCCCTTGGTCGCGTCGTAGACGACGACGGTGGCCGTGTTGATAAAGCCGAAGGCCATCGTCATGGCGAACATGCCGGGCATCAGGAAGTCCCGGTAGTCGCCGCCGCCCGGCACCGTCATGGCGCTGCCGAACACGTACCCGTACAGCAGCACCGACAGGATCGGGAAGCCGAGCTGCCAGGCGATGTTCACCGGCTGGCGCTGGTAGTGGGTCAGGCCGCGGCGGACGATGTTCCAGCAGTCCGCGAGGGCCCAGTAGAGCCGGCCGTGCTGCGGCCGGTCGTCCTCCCCGCCCCCCGACGGGGAGGACGCGCCGGCGGTCGCGGCGGGCTTCTCGGTGATGGTCGTCCCCGTCATCGGCGGGCCGTTCCCTTCGGGTCGTCGGTGCGGTCCGCGGGATCGCCCGCGGCTTGGGGCTCCTCCGCGCGCTGTCCGGTGAGGCGCAGGAACACGTCGTCCAGGCTGGGGCGGCGCAGTCCGATGTCCTCGACCTGGACGCCGTCGTCCTGGAGGGTGCGGGCCACCTCGGTGAGGGCGGCCACCCGGTCGACGACGGGGGCGTGCACCCGTCGCTCGTTCGGGTCGGTCTCGGGCTCGCCCGCGCTGACCCGGGCCACCACCCCCGCCGCGTGGGCGAGCTGCGCCGGCTCGGCGACGACGACCTCGATGCGGTCCCCGCCCACGGTGTCCTTCAGCCCGTCCGGGGTGTCGTCGGCGATGGCCCGGCCCCGGTCGATGACGGTGATCCGGGAGGCCAGCTTGTCGGCCTCCTCCAGGTACTGGGTGGTGAGCAGGACCGTGGTGCCGTCCGAGACCAGCCGGCGCACCGAGTCCCACACCTCGCCCCGGCTGCGCGGGTCGAGTCCGGTGGTGGGCTCGTCGAGGAAGAGGACGTCGGGGGTGAGGATCATCGAGGCGGCCAGGTCCAGCCGCCGGCGCATCCCGCCGCTGTACTTGCCGACGCCCCGGTCGGCCGCCTCCGCCAGGTCGAACCGCTCCAGCAGTTCGGTGGCCCGGCGGCGGGCGCCCCGCCCGCCGAGGTGGAAGAGCCGGCCGAACATCTCCAGGTTCTGCCGTCCCGTCAGCACTTCGTCCACCGCCGCGTACTGGCCGGTGAGCCCGATCCGGGCGCGGACCGCCCGCGGGTCCTGGCGCACGTCGATCCCGGCCACCGTGGCCCGGCCGCCGTCCAGGGCGACCAGGGTGGACAGGATGCGCACGGCCGTGGTCTTGCCCGCGCCGTTGGGGCCGAGCAGACCGTGCACGGTCCCCGGGCGCACTTCGAGGTCGAAGCCGGCGAGGGCGTGCTTCTCCCCGTACCTCTTCTGGAGCCCTTCGGCCCGCACCGCATGCGTACTCATCGATTCCACCCCGTGTGGTGCCGTTCGGTCGGTGCCGCGGAGACCCGCGACCATTAACTGGGTACAACGTACCTCATGACGAGTACGGTGTACCCAGTTTTATTTCCGACGGTTTAAACTGCGCTCCATGGAGAGCACCGAGTCCAGCGGCAGCGGCGACATCCAGCGCACCCTCGAACTGCTCTGGGAGCCCGACCGCAGGCCGAGCCGCGGCCCCAAGCCGACCCTCACCGTCGACCGCATCGTGCAGGTGGCGATCCGGATCGCGGACGCCGAGGGCCTGGACGCCGTCTCCATGCGCCGGCTCTCCACCGAACTGGGCACCGGCACCATGTCCCTGTACCGCTACCTCCCCAGCAAGGCCGAACTCCTCGACCTGATGCTGGACCGGGTGCAGGGCCCCGAGGAGGCCGGCGGGCCCGCCGTCGACGACGGGGACTGGCGGACGGCCGTCGAGGACCTGGCCCGCGGCACCCTCGCCGTCTACCAGCGGCACCCCTGGCTGCTCCAGGTCAACCAGGCCCGCCCGGTGCTCGGCCCCGGCACCCTCGACAGCATGGAAGCCACCCTGGGCCGCATCCGCACCATGGGACTGACCGACCCCGAGCTGCTGTCCGTGATCATCATGGTCGACGGGTACGTGTCCGGCGTCGCCCGCACCAACGTCCACGAGGTCGAGGCGGAGCAGCGCAGCGGACTGACCGACAGCGAGTTCTGGGCCGCCCAGACGCCCTACCTGGAAGGCGTCATCGCCAGCGGGCGCTACCCGGTGATGGCCTCCCTCGCCGAGGACACCTTCGGCTCCGCCTTCGACCACTTCGAGTTCGGCCTCCAGTGCCTCCTGGAGGGCCTGGACGTCCTGGTCGAACGACGCCGGACGGGCGGGGACGAGGCCCCGACCGCGCGACCCCACGCCTGTCCCCCGACGCTCCGGCCGGCCGAGGACGCCACCGCGACGGGCTGACCCCGCCCCGGAGCCTCAGCCCCGCCGCGCCCGCCGCACCCCGAAGAACGCGAGCACGCCGAGGGCCAGCAGGACGAAGCCGGTGCTGATCCCCCCGCCGTCCTTCCCGTCGCCGGCCGCGGCCGTGCCGCCCTTGCCGGCCTCCGCCGCCGCGCCGCCGGGCGCCTCGCGCGGCTCCACGTCGCTGGCCAGCCCCTCCGAGCCGTACAGCAGCGTCTTGCCGTCCGGGGTCCAGGCGAGGGACTCGCCCTGCCGCTGGAGCGGCACCCGCAACTGGTCGACGCGCTTGGGCTTGCCCTTCTTCCAGGCGTAGTGGACCCCGCCGAAGTAGCCGCGCAGGGCCAGGTGTTCGCCGTCCGGGGAGAACGCCCCGTCGGTCACCCAGAGGTCGATCGGCCCGACCCGTCGGAAGACGTTGGTCCCGGACGGGGAGAGCTTCTCCGGACCCACGTACAGGGAACCGTTGCCGTCCTGCTTCTTGTCCGCGATGTAGACCCGCCCGGTCTTCGGATGCACCATCAGCGCCTCGGCGTCCCGCGCCCCGTCGGCGTACTTCACCACGTACTGGACGGCCTTGACCGTCCGGTCCACCAGCTTCTTCGGCTCGGGCAGCCGGTAGATCCACACGTGGTTCCAGGTGCCGCCGAGGTTGTCCCCGATGTCCCCGACGTACAGGTCCCCGTCCGGCCCCATCGAGATCGCCTCCACGTCCCGGGGGCGGCCCACCCCGGTCAGCGTGAGCCGGGCCACGGTCTTGCCGCTGCGGGCGTCCACCGCGTACAGGAACGCGCCGTCGTCGCTGTCGTTGTGCGTCCAGTAGATCCCGGGGTGCACCCGGGAGGCGACCAGACCGCTGGACTCCTTGATCCGCGGATCCTCGATGGTGAACCCTTCCGCCCCGGGGTCCCCGGCGGCGGACGCGGGCGCGACGGTGAACGCGGCGGTCAGGACGGCGAGGCAGGCGGCACCGGCCACCGACGGAAGCGAACGCATGCCCCCAAGGGTGCCACCCCCGGGCACCACCCGTCCGGGCCACCGCCCGGGAATGCCCCCACGTACCCCCGACCCCCGAACCCGCGCCCCCTGCGCCCCTCGTCGACGGCCGTGTGCCCTTGCACGGCGCGGGACCGGCCGGGTCAGTCGCCCGGGTCCGGACCGCACCGCCGACCGCACCCGCCGGCTCTCCGCGACCCGGGACACCCGCCGCGGGGAGGCGCACAACCGGCCGGCCACCAAGCGCAGTTCCCCGCGACGACCGGAGGGGGCAGCCCCCGGTCGACCCGCGCCCGCGCCGACGCGGAATGCCCTTGCACACCGCTCCCCCACCCCGTTGGCTGGGGATCATGGAGTACACGCAGCTCGGACGCACCGGCCTCAAGGTCAGCAGGATCGTCCTCGGGACGATGAACTTCGGTCCGCACACAGACGAGGCGAGCAGTCACGCCCTCATGGACGCCGCGCTGGACGCGGGCGTCAACTTCTTCGACACCGCCAACACCTACGGCCGCGACCCCCGGGGGCGCACCGAGACGATCATCGGCGACTGGTTGGCCCGGGGCGGCGGGCGCCGCGACAAGGTGGTCCTGGCGACCAAGGTCTACGGCGGCATGGGCGGCCCGGGCGCCCGGGAATGGCCCAACCACGACCGGCTGTCGGCGCTGAACATCCGCCGTGCGGTCGACGCCAGCCTCCAGCGCCTGCGGACCGACCACATCGACCTCTACCAGTTCCACCACGTCGACCGGAACACCCCGTTCGAGGAGATCTGGCAGGCGATCGACGTCCTGGTGGCCCAGGGCAAGGTGCTGTACGCCGGTTCGTCCAACTTCCCCGGCTACAAGATCGCCCAGGCCAACGAGGCCGCCGCCCGGCACGGCCGGCTGGGGCTGGTGAGCGAGCAGTGCATCTACAACCTGTTCGAACGGCGGGCCGAGATGGAGGTGCTGCCGGCGGCCCGGGAGTACGGGCTCGGGGTGATCCCCTGGTCCCCGCTGCACGGCGGGCTGCTCGGCGGAGTGCTGCGCAAGGAGGCGCAGGGCGAGCGGCGGGCCCGCGGCACCTCCGCCCTGGCGCTGGAGGACCCGGCGGTGCGGACGCGGATCGGGGCCTACGAGGACCTGCTGGCCCGGCACGGGCTGGAGCCCGGCGAGGTGGCCCTCGCCTGGCTGCTGACCCGGCCCGGGGTCACCGGCCCGATCGCCGGCCCGCGCACCGCCGAGCAACTCGACTCGGCACTGCGCGCGGCGGCCCTGACGATCCCGGAGGAGGTGCTGACGGAGCTGGAGACCCTGTTCCCGGGGCCAGGCCCGTCCCCGGAAGCCTTCGCCTGGTAGGCGCGGGGCGAAGGGTGGGGTCCGTCCGCGCGGGGTTCCCGCGGGCGGACCGGGCCGGCGGGCGCGGCTACCCGCCGAACGCCGAGGCGACGGCGACGACGAGGAACATCACGACGAGTACACCGGCCATGATCCGGTTGCGGGTCTTCGGGTTCACGCCGTCGAGCCTAACCGGCCGGGCGGAGCGGAAGCGCGGCGACCGTCTCGTAGCGGGGCCGGGCCCCGGGCACCCTGCCGGTCGGTAGGTTGCTGCGGACCAGGGCCAACTCCTCGACCGTCCACCGGGCGCCGACGAAGTCGGCGAGGGCCTCGGCGTACGGCCCGAGGTCCACGGTGGGGCCGGTGTCCCGGGCGCGGGCCAGCGTCAGGTGCGGACGGTGGCGGCGGTGCTCCCCCGTCGCCAGCCCGGCGCGGCGGGCCGCGGCCTCCGCCCGGTCGGCCAGCAGCCGCAGGGTCGGGGTGTCACCGCGCAACCCGGCCCACAGGGTGCGCCCGCCGAAGGTTCCGGAGCCGGCCAGGGAGAGGGCGAAGGGTTCCGTGCGGTGGGCGGCCCGGGCCAGTCGCCGGGTCAGCTCGGGCACCGCCCCGTCCGGCACCTCACCGTAGAAGGCGAGGGTGAGGTGCCAGCCGGGCCGGCCCGTCCAGCGCAGTGCGTCGTGGCCGGGCAGGTCCCGCAGCGCGTCGACCGCCCGGCCGAGCTCCCCGGCGACGGACGGCGGGGGCAGCACCCCGGCGTAGAGTCTCATGGGCCCAGTGTCCCCGCCGGCCGCCGGCCGGACGGGGTGGTGCGGGCGGTCAGGCGGCGACCAGTTCCCGGCGGCGGGGCACGAACCGCACGTGCTGGTGGCCGCGCCGCAGGTCGACCTGGAGCCGCAGCCCGGCGGCCCGGGCCAGCATCAACCCGACGAACAGGGCGGACACGGCGCAGACGAGTCCGCCCAGGGCGAAGCTGATCCGCACGCCGTAGGCGTCGGTGAGCCAGCCGAACAGCGGCCCGCCCAGCGGGGTGCCGCCGACGAAGACCATCATGTAGAGGCTCATCACCCGGCCCCGCATCTCGGGGTCGGTGGCGAGTTGGACGAACGAGTTGGCCGTGACGTTCACGGTCAGGCCGAGCATGCTGATCACCACGAGCAGCAGCAGGAACGTCCAGAGCGTCGGGGAGTAGGCGGTCACGACCTGGAGGACGCCGAAGACGACGGCCGCCGCGACGAGCATCCGCAGCCGGGTGCTGGAGCGTCGGGCCGCGAGCAGCGCACCGGTCAGCGAACCGGCGGCCATGAGCGTGTTGAACAGGCCGTACATGCCCGAGCCGCCGTCGTAGACGTCATGGGCGTAGGCGCTGAGCCAGATCGGGAAGTTGAAGCCGAAGGTGCCGATGAATCCGATGAGGACGATCGGCCAGATCAGCTCCGGGCGGCTGGACACGTAGGCCAGGCCCTCCCGGAGTTCGCCCTTGCCGCGGGGGCGGCGCGGGGTGGGGTGCAGTTCGGCGGTGCGCATCAGCGCGAGCCCGACGATCGGGGCGAGGAACAGCAGGCCGTTGGCGAGGAAGGCCCAGCCGGGGCCGACCGCGGCGGTCAGGCCGCCCGCGACGGCGGGGCCGACGAGCCGGGCGGACTGGAAGTTGGCGGAGTTCAGGCTGACCGCGTTGCGCACCTGGCCGGGGCCGACCATCTCGGAGACGAAGGACTGTCGGGTCGGGTTGTCCACGACGGTCACCATTCCGGTGAACAGCGCGGTCGCGTACACGTGCCACACCTGGACGTGTCCGCTCAGGGTGAGGACGGCGAGGAAGAGCCCGCCGAGGCCCATGGCGCCCTGCGTGAGGAAGAGGAGGGTCCGCTTGGGGAAGCGGTCGGCGATGACGCCGCCGTAGAGCCCGAACAGGAGCATCGGCAGGAACTGCATCGCCGTGGTGATGCCGACCGCGGTCGAGGAGCCGGTGAGGCTGAGGACCAGCCAGTCCTGGGTGATCCGGGCCATCCAGACGCCGATGTTGGCGACCAGGGCGGCGGTCCAGAACAGTCGGTAGTTGCGTATGCGCAGGGAGGAGAAGGTGCCGCGGCGTCCGCGGTCGGGACGCTCCGTGGACCCTGCGGGGGTGGTCCCCGTGGACCCCGTGGGGTCGGGGCGCTGGTGGTCGGGTCGTGGTGCGGGGGCGGATTCTGCTCCGGGTCCCGTACTCAAAGAGTTCGCCTCCTCGGCTCTGGCTTACAGGTGTGCGAGCTTCTCCAGCACGGGGGCGGCGGCGCGCAGCTTCGCGCGCTCGTCCTCGTCCAGGCCCTCGACCAGACCGGCCAGCCAGGCGTTGCGCCGACGGCGGCTCTCTTCGAGCATGGCTTCGGCCCGCTCGGTCTGGGTGACCACCTTCTGGCGGCGGTCGTCGGGGTGCGGCTCCAGCCTGACCAGGCCCTTTGCTTCCAGGAGTGCGACGATGCGGGTCATCGACGGTGGCTGCACGTGCTCCTTGCGCGCCAGCTCGCCGGGGGTGGCTGAGCCACAGCGGGCGAGAGTGCCGAGCACCGACATCTCCGTCGGGCTGAGCGACTCGTCGACCCGCTGGTGTTTGAGCCGGCGGGACAGTCGCATGACCGCCGAGCGCAGGGCGTTCACCGCTGCCGCGTCGTCGCCATGGGTGAGGTCAGGCATGTTCCTTAGAGTAACTCATTACTCTTTCTAAATACCAGCCGCGAAACCGTGACCTGCGACACGCCCGCCCCCCATCACCCGTACGGGTGAGCGACCGCCGGAAAGTGATACAACCTACCGCCTCGCGCCGGACCCTCGTGTACATGGGGACACATGTGTTGAGCCTACGGATAGACGGTCAGCTGTTGGACCGGCTCCGCGGCCACGCCGCGAAGCGCGGCATGAGCGTGCAGGACTACGTGATCCGGACGCTGGTGCGCGACGACTTCGACGAACGGTTCCACGCGGCGGTCGAGGAGACCGACCGGTTCTACGCCGGCGCCGCCCCCGCCCCGCGCGCCCTCCCCCCGGCCGGCACCGCCCCCACGGACAGCCGACCCGCGGACGCCTCCGCCGCCCCGTCCGACCCCGTCCCTTCGGCCGGGAGAGCCGGAACCCCGGGCACGGCCCGCCCCGGCACCCCGCCCGGCAGCACCCCTCGGGCGACGGGCTCGACCGTCACCGGCACGGGCACGGGACCCCTCGCCCCGGCTCCCGCCCGGACGGCGGGTGGGGCGGGTGGCGCCACGGCGGCGGCCCCGTAGCCGCCCGGACCCGCCGGCCGCCGCACCGAACGGCGGGTGAGCCGCAGCGACCGCCCCGGCCCCGTGAGCCCGAGGGTCGACGCGCACGGGCGGCTCCCCGGATCAGTCCGCGGTGCCGGCGGGAACCACCCAGCGCGTCGGCTGCCCGGTGATCGCGGCGATCATGTCGTAGTCGCCGTCGTAGTGCAGGACCGTGACGCCGTGGCGTTCGGCGGTCGCGGCGATCAGCACCTCGGCCATGGACAGGGCATGGTGATTCCCCCGGAAGAGAGCGCGACGCTGGATCTCCTTGGCCCGGTCCCAGACCTCGTCCGTGCAGGGCAGGTGGTCAAAGCCCCGCAGGAGGTGACCCAACCGGTCGGCTTCCGCCGCGCTTCGGGCGCTGTACACGACCTCCATCTCGACGGCGGCGCTCACCGCGAGGAGCGCCCGCTGCGAAAGGTCGTCGAGGACCGGCCGCACCGCGGGCTTCCGCCAACGCGCCAGCGCCGACTTGTCGATCAGGTGGTGCTCGCGGCTCACGCCACCGCCGGCCCGTCCGCCCGACCCTCGTCGCCGAGGAGGTCGAACTCACCGTTGGCGATGGCGTCGGCGAGTTCGATCCGCCGCGCGAGCTTCACCGCTTCCCGCAGCGCGGCGTTCACCGTGGCCACTTCGGTGGGGGCCCGAACAGGCGCTGCGCCTCCGCGGGGAGTTCGTCGTCCAGATCGATCACCGTGCGCGCCATGGCCGTCACCCCTCGGTTCGGATACCAGGAATGATCTCAACAGGGCTCGCTCTTTGACATCAGACAGAGCCCGCAGGGCTCGGTTCCGGAGCCGGGCGGCCCGGTAGCCGCCCGGGCCCGGCCGCGCCCCGCATCAGCGGGGGCGGCGGCCGCCGTCCCCGTCAGGTGAGCCCGAGGGCCGGCATCAGGTAGTAGAAGGCGAACACCGCCGAGACCGCGTACATCGCGGCGGGGACCTCGCGGCCCCGACCGGCGGCGACCCTCAGCACGGTGAAGGTGATGAAGCCCATGCCGATGCCGTTGGTGATCGAGTAGGTGAAGGGCATCATCACCATGGTCACGAACGCCGGGATCGCGATGGTGTAGTCGTCCCAGTCGATGGCCCGGATGGAGCCGGCCAGGATCAGGAAGCCGACCGCGAGCAGGGCGGGGGTGGCCGCCTGGGACGGCACCATCGTGGCGACCGGCGTCAGGAACAGGGCCAGGCCGAACAGGCCGCCGGTGACGACGTTGGCGAGGCCGGTGCGGGCGCCCTCGCCGACGCCCGCCGTGGACTCCACGAAGCAGGTGGTCGCCGAGGAGGAGGTGGCACCGCCGGCCGCGACGGCGATGCCGTCCACGAAGAGCACCTTGTTGATGCCGGGGAAGTTGCCCTTGGCGTCGGTCAGCTTGGCCTCGTCGCCGACGCCCATGATCGTGCCCATCGCGTCGAAGAAGCACGACAGCAGCACGGTGAAGACGAACAGGACGCCGGTGAGGATGCCGACCTTCTCGAAGCCGCCGAACAGGCTGACCTCGCCGATCAGCCCGAAGTCGGGGGTGGAGACCGGGTTGCCGGGCCACTTCGGGGTGGTCAGGCCCCAGGACGGGACCTTCGCGACCGCCTCGATGACCATGGCGAGGACGGTCATGGCGATGATCGAGATCAGGATGGCCCCGGGCACCTTGCGGACGATCAGCACCAGGGTGAGCAGCACGCCGAGCACGAAGACCAGCACGGGCCAACCGTCGAGGTGCCCGCCGCCGCCGAGTTGGAGCGGGACGGTGGTGCCGGCGACGTCCGGGATGCGGGACACGAACCCGGCGTCGACCAGGCCGATCAGCATGATGAACAGGCCGATGCCGATGGCGATGCCCTTGCGCAGCCCGAGCGGCACGGCGCTCATGACGCGTTCCCGCAGCCCGGTCGCGACCAGCAGCATCACCACGAAGCCGGCCAGCACGACCATGCCCATGGCGTCCGGCCACGACATGCGGGGCGCGAGCTGGAGGGCGACGACGGTGTTGACGCCGAGACCGGCGGCCAGCGCGATCGGCACGTTGCCGATGACGCCCATGAGCAGGGTGGTGAACGCGGCGGTGAGCGCGGTGGCGGTGACCAGTTGCCCGTTGTCGAGCTGGTTGCCGTACATGTCCTTCGCGCTGCCGAGGATGATCGGGTTCAGCACGATGATGTAGGCCATCGCGAAGAAGGTGGCGAAGCCACCGCGGACCTCGCGCGGAATGCTGGAGCCGCGCTCGGAGATCCGGAAGAAGCGGTCGAGGCCGTTGGACGGCTGCTGGGGGGCCGGAGAACCTCCGGCCGCGTCGACCTGGTCGGTGGCCGAGGGGGACATACGGGACCTCAAGGGGTGACTCGCAGGAATTGGTGTGTTCCTACGAGGGAAACGGGCCATATCGAGAACGTTTCAGTATGAACATATGATGCAAATGAACGCTATCTCCGCGCGTAGACCCCTTGTCGTGATCACCCGGAGGGCCCAGCCGGCGCCCCGCGCGCCGGACCCGGTTCTCCGGAGCCCGCCCCCACCGCCCGCCCCGCCGCGGCCCGCCCGGAGGGCCGGGCGGGCCCCCTCCGGGCCCTCGATAAACTCACCACCATGTCCGATCCTTCAGCGGGTTCCCCCAAGCGCGAGGCTCCGGAGCCCTTGGAGGGCCCGGTGGTCGGCACCATCACCGGTGGCACGATCGTCTGGTTCGCGCTCTTCCTGGTGCAGCTCCCCTTCTACGGCTGGTTCGACGACCACGGCCATCTGTGGTGGTTGTGGACCTGCCTCGCCGGCGGCGGCCTCGGCCTGATCGGCATCTGGTACGTGCGCAAGCGGGACGCCGCCCTCAAGCGGCACGCGGCCCGCTCGGCCGCCGGCGAACCCTCCGCCGGGAACGACGGGGGCGACGGGAACGACGGGGGCGAACGGAACGACGGGCACGGCAGGGGCGGAGGAACGGCCGACCGCACCGGCTGACACCCCACGGGCCCCACGGGCCCGCCGCTTCGCCGCCACGGGTCACCGTCCGGCCGACGCGCGGTTCTCGACGGGTGCGGACCCACGTCGTTCCGTACCGTCGGGGCATGACCCACATCGATGCGGGCGCCGAACTCGACCCCGTGCACCCGGTCCCGCTTCCGGGCGGCGCCCGGGCGACCGGTCTGACCGCGGCCGAGGTCGCCGAGCGGGTGGCCCGGGGCGAGGTCAACGACGTACCGGTGCGCAGCAGCCGATCGGCGACCGACATCGTCCGGGCGAACGTCTTCACCCGCTTCAACGCGATCATCGGCGTGCTGTGGGTGATCATGCTGGTGGTCGCACCGATCCAGGACAGCCTGTTCGGGTTCGTCATCCTCGCCAACACCGGGATCGGCATCGTCCAGGAGCTGCGGGCCAAACGGACCCTGGACTCGCTCGCGGTGATCGGCGAGGCGCGGCCCACCGTGCGGCGCGACGGCGCCGCGGTCGAGGTGCCGACCGCGGGGATCGTGCTGGGCGACCTGATCGAGGTGGGGCCCGGCGACAAGATCGTGGTGGACGGGGCCTGCGTCGAGGCGGACGGGCTGGAGATCGACGAGTCCTTGCTCACCGGGGAGGCCGACCCGGTGGTGAAGCGGCCCGGGGACCCGGTGCTCTCCGGCAGCTTCGTCGTCGCGGGCGGCGGCGCGTTCACCGCGACCAAGGTCGGCCGGGAGGCGTACGCGGTGCAACTCGCCGAGGAGGCGTCCCGGTTCACGCTGGTCCACTCCGAGCTGCGGTCCGGGATCTCCACCATCCTGAAGTACGTGACGTGGATGATGGTCCCGACCGCGATCGGGTTGGTCATCAGCCAGTTGGTCGCCGAGCACCACGACCTCCGGGACTCGATCGCCCGCACGGTCGGCGGCATCGTCCCCATGGTTCCGGAGGGCCTGGTCCTGTTGACCTCGGTGGCCTTCGCGATCGGCGTGATCCGGCTGGGCCGCAAGCAGTGCCTGGTGCAGGAGTTGCCGGCGATCGAGGGGCTGGCCCGGGTCGACACCGTCTGCCTGGACAAGACGGGCACCCTCACCGAGGGCGGGATGGACGTCACCGAGGTGCGGCTCCTGGGCGGCGGCGAGGGCGACGAGGAGCGGGCCGGGTACGTGGCCAAGGTGCTGGGCGCGCTCGGCGAGTCCGATCCGCGGCCCAACGCCTCGCTCCAGGCCGTGGTCGACGCCCATCCGGTGCCCGCGGGATGGCGGTGCACCCGTTCGCTGCCGTTCTCCTCGGCCCGCAAGTACAGCGGGGCGAGCTTCGACGAGGAGGACGGCCAGTCCAGCACCTGGCTGTTGGGTGCCCCGGACGTGCTGCTCGCGGCGGACGATCCGGCGCTGGAGGCGACGGAGGAGCTCAACCGGCAGGGCATGCGGGTGCTGCTGCTCGCCCGGGCCGGCGAGGGCCCGGACGTGCTGGACGCCGTCGACGGCACGGCGGTGGCCGCGGCGGTGCGGCCGGTCGCCCTGGTGGTGCTGGAGCAACGGCTGCGGCCGGACGCCGCCGACACCCTGCGCTACTTCGCCGCCCAACGGGTCCGGGCGAAGATCATCTCCGGGGACAACGCGGTCTCGGTCGGCGCGGTGGCGGGGAAGCTGGGCCTGGTCGGCGCCGAGGCGGCGGTGGACGCGCGGACGCTGCCCGCCGAACCGGACGCGATGGCCGGGGCCCTGGAGGCGGGCACCGTGTTCGGGCGGGTGACCCCGCAGCAGAAGCGGGAGATGGTGGGTGCGCTCCAGTCCCGCGGGCACACCGTGGCGATGACCGGCGACGGGGTGAACGACGTGCTGGCGCTCAAGGACGCGGACATCGGCGTGGCGATGGGTTCGGGTTCGGAGGCGACCCGGGCGGTGGCGCAGATCGTGCTGTTGAACAACAGCTTCGCGACCCTGCCCTCGGTGGTCGCCGAGGGCCGGCGGGTCATCGGCAACATCACCCGGGTGGCGACCCTGTTCCTGGTGAAGACCGTGTACTCGGTGCTGCTGGCGGTCCTGGTGGTGGTCTCCCAGGTCGAGTACCCGTTCCTGCCGCGGCACCTGACGCTGCTGTCCACCCTGACCATCGGCGTCCCCGCGTTCTTCCTCGCCCTGGCCCCCAACACCGAGCGGGCCCGCCCGCACTTCGTCCGGCGGGTGATGCGCTACGCGATCCCGGGCGGGATCATCGCGGCGACGGCCACCTTCGTGACGTACCTGTTGGCCCGTCACCACTACACGGGCGCCGGCGCCCTGGACGCCGAGACCAGTGCGGCGACGCTCACGCTGTTCCTGGTCTCGCTCTGGGTGCTGGTGATCATCGCGCGTCCGTACACCTGGTGGCGGGTCGTCCTGGTGGCGGCGATGGCGGGCGGGTTCGTGCTGGTGCTGGTGGTGCCCTGGCTCCAGCACTTCTTCGCGCTGAAGCTGGTGGGCGTGTTCATGCCGTGGACGGCGGTCGGCGTGGCGGCGGCCGCGGCCGCCGTGCTGGAGCTGACCTGGCGCTGGGTGGACGTGCGCTTCCCCGCGTAGGCCCCGGGGCGGGCGGGGCGGCGCCTCCGCCCGCCCCGGGGGCGTTCAGCGCACGTCGACGCGGTCGCCGCCGGAGGCGGCGGGGCCCGTCGTGCGGGACCCTCCGTACTGGTAGCGGTAGGTGCCGTCCGCCGTGGCCTTGACGGTGGTCCGCAGTGTGCCCCGGGCGTCGGCCCGGACGGTCCTCACCGTGGTCCAGGCGGTGGCGCCGTCCTTCTTGAACTGGAGCTTGACCGCGTTGCTGGTGAAGCCCCCGTACCGGTTGCGGTCCCAGTCGGCCCGGGTCAGCGCACCGGTGACGGTGAGGTCCGCCCCGCGCCGCACCGGCTCCGGCGAGGCGTCGGCGGTCAGCTTCGCCGCCCGCTTGATGTGCAGGGTGCCCTGCTCCCCCAGGGTCACGCTCCCGTCGCGGCCCAGCACCTGTCCGGCCAACTTCCAGGGGCCGGCCAGCTCGTTGGTGACGTCCTTGCGGGGGTGGTAGTGGTCCGGGTCGGCGACGTTGCGCGTGGTGCAGGCGGAGGTGGTGGCGTCGATCTCCCGGCAGCCGGACGAGAAGTCGTCGGGCAGCAGTTGGCGGTACGCGTTGTCCAGCGAGGCGCCCCAGTAGGCGAGTGCGGCCCCCTGGGCGATGCCCGACTCGTCCGAGGCGGTGATCGTGACGTCGAACGACTTCGGACCGAGGCCGAGCACCAGGTCCTTGCCGCCGTTCGCGGAGACGCTGATGATCTTCGGGTCGGCCGGGGCGGCCGGGGCGGCGGGTGCGGCACCGGGGGCGGCCTGGGCGGCGGGTGCGGCGAGTGCGGTCAGGGCCAGGGTGCAGGTGGCGAGAGCGGTCACGGCACGGGTTCTCATGCTTCTCCCTGTCGACGGGGCGACCGGGCCACCGGCGTGCGCCACCCCCCGCTCCGGGGCGCACGCCGGGCCGAACGGCCGCATCGTGTCGGTATGCGGAGCGGGAAGCGGCTCCGCGTACCCCAAGACCCCTTTCACGGCTGCGGGGTTGAGCAGTCCGGCACCGTGCGCACGGGGCGGGGCCCGCCCCGGACGGGCGGTCCCGTCCGAGTCGGGCCCGGTGCGTCAACGGCGGTGCCGTAGGGTCAGCGCACGTCGATGAAGTCGGCCGCGGAGGTCGCACCACCGGTGGTGGTGGAACCGCCGTAGGACAGCCGGTAGTGACCGTCCGCCGACGCCTTCGTCGTCGTCCTCACCTTGCCGCGGCTGTCCGCGGACACCGTCTTCAGCGTCTTCCAGGTGGTGGTGCCCTGCTTCTTGTACTGGAGCTTCACCGCACCGCTGGTGAACCCGCCGTACTTCAGGGTGTCCCAGTTCGCCCGGGTCAGATCACCGGTGACGGTGACGTCCGCACCCCGACGCACCGGCTCCGGCGAGGCGTTCGCCGTCAGCTTCGCCGCCCGCTTCACCGAGTGCTTCCCGTACTTCTGGTTCTCGTACTCGCTCCCGTCCCAGCCCCGGGCGTAGACGGCGACGTCCCAGCGGCCCGCGTAGGCGTTCGCGAGGTCGAACCTCGGGTTCGGGTGCGGGTTCTTCGGGTCGGCGACGATCGTCGCGGTGCACCTGGCGGTCGTCCGGTTGACCTTGACGCAGTCGGACTCCTGCTGCTCCAGCGGGGGCACCAGGATCTTCTCGGCACGGTCCGCGTCCGGGCCGCCCTTCCACAGCGCGGCGACGCCGTTGGCCACGCCCCGGGTGTCCTTCGCGGTGAAGGTGATGGTGAACGCCTTCTTGGAGACGCCGACCACCAGGTCCTTGCCCCCGTTGACGCGGAGGTTGCTGACCGTCGGGGCGCCGGCCGCGGCGGTGGTCACCGAACCGAACGGGGAGACCGGGTCGGCAGCCCGGTCACCCGCGTGGGCGGCGGGAACGGTGACGGCGGTCAGCGCCAGGGCGCCGGTCGTCAGAGCGACGAAGGCACGGGTCTTCATGCGGTGTCCTGTTCGTTGTGGGCCGCGGTGGTGTGCGCCGCCCCCGTGTTCCTCGGGGCGCACGGGCGCGCGGCCCAGGTCAGCGAGGAATCGATCATCACGACCCCCCGCCCTTAAGACGCCGCGGGAGCGGCATGGTTGCACGTCGGCCCGCGACCAACACGCGACGGAACCGGTCCCGTACGCACGGCGAGGGGGCGTCGCCCCGGACGGGTGGTCCCCGTCCGGGGCGACGCCCCCGTACGTCAGAGATGCGCCGTAGGGTCAGCGCACGTCGATGAAGTCGGCCGCGGAGGTCGCACCACCGGTGGTGGTGGAACCGCCGTAGGACAGCCGGTAGTGACCGTCCGCCGACGCCTTCGTCGTCGTCTTCACCTTGCCGCGGCTGTCCGCGGACACCGTCTTCAGCGTCTTCCAGGTGGTGGTGCCCTGCTTCTTGTACTGGAGCTTCACCGCACCGCTGGTGAACCCGCCGTACTTCAGGGTGTCCCAGTTCGCCCGGGTCAGATCACCGGTGACGGTGATGTTCGCACCCCGACGCACCGGCTCCGGCGAGGCGTTGGCGGTCAGCTTCGCCGCCCGCTGGAGCTTGAAGTTCCGGTAGTTCTCGACCATCGAGACCGGCTCGCCGTTCTCCTTGACGCTGAAGGCGACGGTCTTCCAGGCGCCCGCGTCCTTGTTGGTCAGGTGGGCGTTGACCCCGGTGGTCTTCGGGTCGAGGTCATAGGTGTACTTGCAGGTGAGGGTCGTCGAGCCGTACGAGCACGGGTTGCTGGTCGGCTCGTTGGGCTCCAGGAAGGCGGCCGGGTTGTCGAAGCTGCCGCGGTACGGCAGCGCGATGGCGGCGATCACGCCGCCCTTGCGCTGGGCGCTCACCGAGATGGTGATCTTCTTCTTGGAGACGCCGACCACCACGTCCTTGCCACCGTTCACGGTGACGCCGGTGATCTTCCCGCTGCCGGAGTTGGTGGCGGCGAACGAGGAGAGGGAGTTCGGGAGGTCCAGCCCACCGTCGGCGGCCTGGGCGGCCGGGACGGAGAGGGCGGAGAGGGCCAGGGCGCCGCTGACCACGGCGACGGAGGCACGGAAGCGCATAGAGACTGTTCCCCACTGTTTCTGCGGGGCCCCCGGCTACCCGGCGCTCCGTGGCTCTCCGCCGCGGAGTGCGCCGTCCCGGCGGCCCACTTCGGTCCGGAGTCCTGATGACTCCAACCGAACAGACATCCCCCGCCGGCGAATGGTTGTACGAATCACGCGGCTTCTCGCGAGGTCACACCTCTGCGGAACGGATGCGGGGTCCGTCCGCACGCCGTGGACGACGTCGGCCCGCGGGAGTTCGGGGGCGCCGCCCCGGGCGGGCAGAGGTCTCGTGAAGGCCCCGCCCGGGGTGGCGCCGTGCGCTACCGCGCGTGAGCGCGCGGGGAGCGCATCACGGTCAGCGCACGTCCACGTGGTCGGCGGAGGAGTTGACCGCCGCGGTGGTGGAGGTGCCCGCGAAGCCGTAGCGGTACGAACCGTCCGCGGTCGCCTTGACGGTGGTCTTCAGCTTGCCGTACCGGTCCGTCTTGACGGTCTTCAGCGTCGTCCAGGTGCTGGAGCCGCCCTTCTTGTACTGGAGCTTCACCGGCTGGGCGGCGTAGCCCTGATCCGCGAAGGCGTCCCAGTCGGCGCGGGTCAGGTCACCGGTGACGGTGACGGTGGCGCCCCGCCGCACCGGCTCCGGCGACGCGTTCGCCGTCAGCTTCGCCGCCCGCAGGATCTTGACGGTCTTGACGTTGTCGCTCTCCAGGGCGGAGGAGTGGTCGGTGGACTTCATGCGCAACCAGGTCCGCCAGTCGCCGGCGTTCCGGTTCTTGATGTCGTAGTTCAGCGTCTCCACGTGGAACGTGGCCGTGCAGTCCGACCTGGTGTCGGACACGGCCTTGCACATGTTGCCCTGCACCTCGTAGGGCTGGAGGAGCTCGCCCGAACCCTGCCGCAGCACGAGCACCGAGTTGCGCTCGACGTTGGCGGGGTGACTGGCCGAGAAGGTGATCGTGAAGCCGGAACCAAGGGATCCGATGTGAATGCCCTTGCCGCCGTTCACGCTGAAGTTGCTGAGCACGATCGGCTCTGCCGGAGCAGCGTGGGCGGCCGGGACGGCGAGGCCGGTGAGGGCCAGGGCGCCGCTGGTCAGGGCGGCGGAGGCGCGCATGCGCATGTGGTGTATCCCCCAGGTGTTGGGCGGCCGGTCGGCGCTTCCGTGCCGCTCCCGCGTGCACGGCGGGAGGTGCGCGGTCGGCCGGCGGTCCGCATCGGGTCGGTCGCGGAGCCCTTCCGGCTCCACCGACAACGATCGCCGCCCTCCGCCGACGGTTGTGCGGCACCCCGATTTTCCCCTGGAGAACCCGCCTTGCGACGGGTCGGAGCACCGTGGGCGCCCCCCGATCGCACCGGGGGACGCCCACGGCGTCAGATCAGCGCACGTCCACGTAGTCGGCGGAGGAGTTGACCGCCGGGGTGGTGGAGGTGCCCGCGAAGCTGTAGCGGTACGAGCCGTCCGCGGTCGCCTTGACGGTGGTCTTCAGCTTGCCGTAGCGGTCCGTCTTGACGGTCTTCAGCGTGGTCCAGGTGCTGGAGCCGTTCTTCTTGTACTGGAGCTTCACCGGCTGGCTGGTGTAGCCCGCGTACTTCCGGGTGTCCCAGTTGGCGCGGGTCAGGTCACCGGTGACGGTGACGGTGGCGTTGCGGCGCACCGGCTCCGGCGAGGCGTTCGCCGTCAGCTTCGCCGCCCGCAGGATCTTGACGGTCTTGATGTTGCTGCTGCTCAGCGTGGACGCGTAGTCGGTGGAGGCGATGAACAGGTCGGAGCGCCAGCTACCGGCTTCCTCGTTGGCGATGTCGTAGGCGCGCGGGTCCACGTTGAAGGTGGCCTTGCAGTCGGACTTGGTGCTGGAGACCGCCTTGCACATGTTGCCCATGAACTCCTCCGGCAGGAGGATGCCCAGCGAGTTCTTCTCCAGCGAGAGCGACGGGTCCCGCTCGACGTTGGCGCTGTGGCTGGCCGAGAAGGTGAACGTGAACTTGGTGAGGCCGGTGCCGACGTGGACGTCCTTGCCGCCGTTCACCTTGATGTTGCTGAGCACGATCGGCTCTTCCGGTGCGGCGTGGGCGGCCGGGACGGCGAGGCCGGTGAGGGCGAGGGCGCCGGTCACCACGGCGGCGGATACGCGCTTGCGCATGAGTTCCCCAGGTGTTGGGGGCTCCCGGGGCGATCCACGCCACCCCCCAGTTCTGGGGCGTGGGGCCGCACGGGAGCCCGGTCTGCGTTCGGTACGAGCCGGTCGGCTCGTCGAACAAGACACACCATGCCATCGAACGGTTGCACTCGTCCACAACTTTTTGACCTGTGAGCCGAGTTAACACTCATTCTCCGGGGTCGAGCATCCGCCGAACCGTGATGAACCGGCCCGAACCGCCTCAGTCGAACCAGCGGTCCCGGGCCAACTCGTCCGTCCGGGAGGGGTCCTCCAGCAGCGCGGCCACCTCGAACCGCCGCGGCCACTGGCCCGCCGCCCGGGCGAGACCCGCCGCGACGCCCTCCAGGGTCGCCGCGTGCACCACCCCGTCCGGGGTGCGGCGCCAGTCCAGTTCCACTCCCTGGACGACGAGTTCCTCGTGTTCCACGTAGGTGGCCGGGGTCGTCGGCCCGAGCAGGGTGCGCACCGACTCGGGCACCGTCCGCACCGCGCCGTCCGCCGTCACGGCGCCCTCGACCACGTCGGAGAGCCGACGCACCTGGAAGAGTTCCGCGAGGGCGGCCGCCGCGGCGGGGCGGACCGGCAGCAGGGGCAGTCCGGTGGCCAACGGCAGCAGGTCCGGCGCGTCGGCGACCACCGCGTCCGCGGCGTCCACCACCACCGCCCGGCCGTCGAGCACCGCACGGAGTTCCTCCGGCAGCGTCACCCGGTCCGCGTCGAGGTGCGCCAGCTCCCCGTAGATCGCGTGCAGTTGGGCGGGCGTCACATCGCGCTCGGGGTCGGCCAGCCGGTCCAGGAGTTCGGCCGCCCCGCCCGGCTCGTCCAGCAGCGCGGTCACCGAGGTGCGCACCCCCAGGGCCCGCAGCACCTGTACGTCCTCGAAGCCGGCGGCGTCCGCCGACTCGTACAGCCCGGCGAGCAGCGGGTCCGAGCCGGCGGCCCGCAGTCCCGCCGGGCGGCGGCCCTCCAGCACCGGGTGGCCGCGCAGCCACCAGGCGGTGTACGGGCGGACGGACTCGGTGGTGCCGTCCGGCAGCAGCACCCGCACCGGCTGGGTGAGCGCGTCCCGCAGCGGCGGGCGGGACAGCAGGGCGAGCGCCTGCGGCCAGCGGTCGTCGTCGACGAGGTCGAGGTCGCGCACCGCGATCAGTTCGGTGGCCACCGGCGGGACCGGGGTGTGCGGCAGCCGGTCCAGCACGTCCTCGCACCACACGTCGACGGCGTCCAGCAGACCGGCGTCGTCCGGCTGGGCGAAGTCGCCCTCCCGGGGCTCCAGTTCGTCCGGATCGAGGACCACGTCGGCGGCCCGGACCAGGGCGAAGTCCGCGAGCACCCCGCAGGCGGCGAGCGGCTGCTCGCCCCAGCGCTCGGCGAGTTCGCGGTCCACCTCCGCCAACTCCCCCTCCCGGATCACGAGGGCGAAGGGACTGTCCGGCAGGACCAGTTCGCCCGCCGGGGCGAGTTCGCCCTCCTCGTCGGTGAGGGCCAACGCCCCCAGCCAGGGCTCGTCGCCGGGGGCCAGGTGCGCGTCCCGGACCAGTCCGAGGACGAGTTCGGCGAGCCCTTCCGCGTCCAGACCGGCACCCGGCTCCGCCCCGTAGGGGTCGGCCCCCGCCCACTCCTCGTCCAGGGAGGCGGCGACGGCGGCCCGCACCTGCGGGGTGGTCAGCACCGCGCGCGGGGTCGCGGGCAGCGCGCCCAGCTTCTCCAGCAGCGGGTGCGCGGCCTCGGGGTGGGCGACCTTGAGGCCCAGCCGGGCCAGGACCGCGGGCGTGCCCGGGGCGTCCGCGTCGGTCGGGCCGGTGCCCGGCGCGGGCAGCAGCACCTGACGGGGGCCGATGGTGGTGCGGCCGTCGGCGAGCGGCACCGGCAGTCCGGTCAGCCGGTCCGGGTCCACGCCGGCGAGGCTGTCGTAGAGCCGCCACCACCAGGCGGGGTCGCGCTCCAGGCCGGCGAGCCGGTCCACGGCGTCGGTGAGCGGGGTGCGCGCCACCCCCAGGGCGCGCAGTTCCACCCGGCGCTCCAGTCCGGCCGGGAGCAGGGTCGGCAGCACCTCGGCGAGCACCTCGACGGTCTCCGCCCCGGCGCCCTCGACGAGTTCGGCGTCCCGGGGGCGCAGGGCGTGCCCGTCCTCGGGGGCCCGCTCGGCGTCGCCGTCCCACGCCTCGGGGGCGGGCACCGGGGCGGCCGGGGCGTGCCGGGCGGCGGGCGGCAGGAACGCGGTGCGGGGCAGCCGCTCCAGTACGGCGGCGCGCAGCGCCCCGTCGAGTTCGGCGCGGCCGAGCGGGCCGGGCACCAGGTCCACGGTGCCGGGGCCCACCGGGTGCCAGCCGGCGAGCAGGTCGGCGTAGGCGTCGGCGGCGCGGGCGGTGAGGAAGTCGGTGAGCGGGCCGGGCGCCGCGTGGCGGCGGGTGGGGTCCATCGGGTAGGAGGCGATCAGCAGGGCGGGCAGGCCGAGCGGCTCGTCGCTGGGGGTGGGCGCGTGGAGCACGGGCTGGGTGCGCGGCGGGCGGGGCGCGCCGGCGTCGTCCACCGGGACGGCCCAGGTGACCGACCAGTGCGGGCGGAGCCGTTCCTCGGTGGGGCGCCCGGCGAGGAGCTCGGCGGTGAGCGGGCCGGTGCGGCTGAGGGTGCGCCAACGGGTGGTGCCGTCCCGGGTGTCCTCGACGACGGTGTACGGGGCTTCGGTGCGCCGGGCGAGGGTGCGCACGGCGGCGCCGGGCAGTTCGACGGTGACCTCGGCGAGGCCGGGCAGGGTGAGCAGCAGGGCGGCGTCGACCTCGGTGAGGAGGCGCTCGGCGAGCTCCCGGGCGCTCGCGTCGCGCAGCGGGAGGAGCACCGCCGTGTCGTAGGGCTCGGGTACGGCTCCCGAGGCCGGGAACGGCAGCCGCAGCAGGGGTACCTGGCCGGCGCGGCGGTGGAGTTCGTCGCCGAGCGAGCCGGGGGTGCCGGCCGGGTCGCCGGAGGCGGTCCGTTCGGTCTGGGTGCGGGCCTCGTCGAGGGACCAGCGGACGCCGCCGGTGCGGCTGAGGACGGCGGGCGCGTCGGTGAGGGTGAGGACGGCGGCGAAGCCGACGCCGAACCGGCCCACGGCGCCGGCCGCGGGGTCGGAGTCCTCGCGTTTGGCGGAGGCGCGCAGGGTGGCCAGGGAGAGCACGCCGGCCGCGTCCAGCGGGGCGCCGGTGTTGGCGGCGAGCAGGGTGCCGTGGGGGGTGCCGTCCTCGTGGAGGGCGAGGCGGAGCCGGCCGGGGGCGCCGGTGCGGGCCGCGGCGTCGGCGGCGTTCTGCGCGAGCTCCACGACCAAACGGTCGCGGTGACCGCCGAGGGCGAGGTCCTCCTCGGCGTTGGCGTCCTCCCGGAAGCGGGCGGGCGCGGCCCGCCAGGCGGCGAGGACCTCGGTGCGCAGCCGGTCGGTGCCGAAGGGGTCCGGGGCCCCGGGGGCCTGGGGGGCGGGGCTCGGAGACGTGCTCACGGGGGGCTCCTTGTCCTTGGTCCTACGGCCCGCGGCCTCTCGGCGACCGCGGCGCGGCCCGGCGCCCGGCCCGCTGGTCGCCGCTGGGGCGGGCCGGGGCCGGGCGTTCGGGCGTGCCGCCCGAAGGTACCGCCTCGGGGAGGACGGGCCGGCGGCGCGGGTGCACGGGGACCCCCGCCCCCGCGCCCGGCGCCGGATACCCCCCGGACAGGGGGTGTGACTACGCGTGGCCCGGGTCCTCGGCGGGGGTGTCCGCGGGGGCCGGGTCCGCGTCGGCGGTGGGGTGGAGGGGGAAGACCTCGACGGTCGTCTCGTCCAGGACCGGGGCGGGCGGGCGGTTGCCGCGCGGGACCACCGCCGCCTCGGAGTGGGCGCCGCAGCCGTAGGTGAGGGAGACCAGTCGGCCGTCCGCGGGGGCGAACTCGTTCGCACAGACGCCGAACGCCTGTCCGAGCGCACCGCCGACGGGGGCCAGGAAGCCACAGCTCCCGCAGTTCCCGGGGGCGGCCTGCGCCATCGGAGTGGCCCCGCCGAACGCCTGGTCCCAGCGCTCCGCGGCCTCCTTCAGCCCGAGCGGGGACAGCACCCGGGCCCGGCCGAGTCCGAGCTCGCGGGCCACCGAGGCGATCTCCGCGCGGGCGGGCGTCACCGACAGCGCCGGCGGCGGCCCGTCGACCCCGGCCGCGGCCTCCTCGGCAGCGGCCAGCCGTTGGGCCTCCGCCGAACGGACGGAGTCGGGCGCCGGCTCGTCCGCGCCGCTCCAGCCGCCCGCGAGCCGCGGGTCACCGGCCGGTGCGGGCCCCTCGACGGGTCCGGCCGCGGGCTCCTCCGCGGCGGCCGGCACCCCCGGTTCCAGGCGCCGGTCGTCGTCCTCGGTCGGCAGCAGGTCGCCCGGGCCCAGGTCGCCGGGGCGCAGCCGCTCGCTCCAGGGCAGCCACTCGGGGGCGAGCAGGGCGTCCGGGCCGGGCAGCAGAACCGTCTCGTCAATCGTGACGATCCGGGCCCGGGAGGCCCGGGCCACCGTCACCGCCCAGCGCCAGCCCCGGTAGCCGGGCTCCTTGGACTCGAACAGGTGGGTGAGCACCCGGTCGCCCTCGACGACCACATCGACGTGCTCACCGACCACCCCCGGCGCGGCGGCCTCCTCGGCTGCGGTGCGGGCGAGATCGACCGCCTCGGCGCACAGGCGGTCGGGGGTACGGCTTCGCGTTGTCGCTGCGCTCACGGGTATCGCTTCTCTCCTACACCGTCTGTCGGGTGCGCCTCCTGTCGAGCGGCGGACCGGCTGCACCGGGAGCACGGACGGAGCGGACCTGTGGGCCGCGTCAACGTCCGCGCCCGGCCACCCGGGCGCACCTGTGTCATCCATTCTGCGTGATGAGCGAGAGGCGCGCGGCCAGGACCAGTCACCGCAGGCGCGTGGTGCACGCTACCCTCTCCGGCCGCCGGCGCCCACACCGGCGTACGGTGCGGCCCGGCTTCGTTCCCGGTCCGAGACCCGGCGGCCCCCGGTCCGCGCCCCCCGCAGCCGGGCGCGCCCCCCACCCGGCGGACGTCGTTTCCGCGCCACGCGGGCCGGTTTGCGGGCACTATGACGGGGTGGCAGTCGCCAGGTCGTCCCGTTCCCCGGGCGGACCGGGCCCGCTGAGCCGGGCCGGCCGCACGGTGGGACGCGCGCTGCACCTGCCGATCACCGGCCCCGCCCGGGGCATCCGCCGGGCCACCCACGCCCACGGCGCCGGCGAGTCCGGCCTCGGCAAACTGATCGAGCTGCACGCGGTGAACGGCGCCGGCGACGTCATGGTCACCGTGGCGCTGGCCTCCACCGTCTTCTTCGCCGTGCCCACCGACGAGGCCCGCGGCCGGGTCGCCCTCTACCTGGCCATCACCATGGCCCCCTTCACCCTGCTGGCCCCGGTGATCGGCCCGCTGCTGGACCGGCTGCCGCACGGGCGGCGGGCGGCGATGGCCGCGGCGATGCTGGCCCGGGCCGCCCTCGCGCTCCTGCTGTCCAGCGCGGTCGTCACCGGCAGCCTGGAGCTGTACCCGGCGGCGCTCGGCGTGCTCGTCGCCTCCAAGGCGTACGGGGTGGTGCGCAGCGCCGTGGTGCCCCGGCTGCTGCCCACCGGGTTCTCCCTGGTGCGCGCCAACTCGCGGGTCACCCTCGGCGGGCTGCTCGCCACCGGGGCCGCCGCCCCGATCGGCGCCGGGCTCCAGTTGATCGGCCCCCGCTGGCCGCTGTACGGGGCGTTCGTGCTCTTCGTGGCGGGCACCTTCCTGTCCTTCCGGATGCCGCCCAAGGTCGACTCGGCCAAGGGCGAGGCCCGGGCCCTGCTCGCGGCCGGCCCGGACCCCGCGGACCGCCCCGCGCGCGCCCCGCGCCCGGGGAACGGCGCCCGCCGGCCCGGGCTGCGCACCGTGGGGCCGGCGGTCACCCACGGGCTGGCCGCCAACGCCGCGCTGCGCTGCCTGTCCGGGTTCCTCATCTTCTTCCTGGCGTTCCTGCTGCGGGAGCACCCGATGACGGGGCAGAGCGCGGCGGTGTCCCTGGGCGTGGTGGGGGTGGCGGCCGGGGCCGGCAACGCCCTGGGCACCGCGGTCGGCGCCTGGCTGCGCACCCGGGCCCCGGAGCTCATCATCGTCGCCGTGGTCGGCGGGGTCCTGCTGATGGCGCTGGTGGCCGCGGCGTTCTTCGGTGCGGTGCTGGTGGCCTGCCTGGCCGCCTGCGCCGGCTTCGCCCAGGCGCTGGCCAAGCTGTCGTTGGACGCGCTGATCCAGCGGGACGTCCCCGAGTCCGTCCGCACCTCGGCGTTCGCCCGGTCGGAGACCCTGCTCCAGATGGCCTGGGTGCTCGGCGGCGCCGTCGGCATCGTGCTGCCGCTGAACGGCACCCTCGGGCTGCTGGTGGCCGCCGCGATCGTGGCCACCGGCTGGCTGACCACCGTCCGGGGGCTGCTCGCGGCGGCGCGGCACGGCGGCCCGGCACGGGCCCGGGTGGCCTGAGCGGGGTCGTGCCGGGGCGGCACGCCGTACCCGCGTAACACGCCCGTCCCGGGGGCCCGCTAGCCTTTCCGCCATGACGTCCCTGCCCGCGGCCGAGCCGCACCTGAAGTCCGCCCCGGCCACCGGGCGCCCCCGCCGCCTGCGCCGGACCGTCGCCGCCGTGGGCGCCGTGTCCGCCGGTCTGCTCGTCCTGTCGGCCTGCGAGAAGCCGACGCCCGTCGCCACCGTCACCGTCGGGGACGACTCCGTGACCTCGGAGGCCTCCTGCTACCAGGACGGCGACGCGATCAAGCCGGCCGACGTGGAGAAGTGCCTGAAGGACATGGACGACGTCAAGTCAATCACCGTGAACCCGGACGAGACGGTCCGCTTCGGCGTGGACGTCGGCATCGCCGACAAGGAGTGGACGATCCTCCTCAACGGCCAGCGGCTGACCGACTACAGCAAGAACACGTACCGCACGGTTCCCGGCAGCGTCTTCTTCAACCAGCAGTACGGCGCCAGCGGCACCTCCACCACCGTGACCATCGCCGAGGGCGGCGAGAACAAGGTCACCGGGCTGTGGACGTTCCGCCTCAAGAAGGCGTCCTGACGGGCCCCCTCCAATGACCCGGCCCCTGCGCGTCCTGGTCGCCACCGCGGTGCCCGTCGAGCGGGACGCGGTGGCGGTCGCGTTCCGCACCGAGCAGCGCGCGGTGCCGGTCCCGGGCGCCCCCCTGCGTCGGCTCACCACCCCCGGCGCCCGCTGGGACCTGCTGGCCGCCGGCGTGGGCCCGGCCGCCGCCGCGAGCGGCACCGCCTCGGCGCTGACCGCCGCGGCCCTGGACGGCGCCCCCTACGACCTGGTGGTGTCCACCGGGATCGGCGGCGGCTTCGCGCCGGACGCCCCGGTGGGCTCCCTGGTGGTCGCCGACGCGATCACCGCCGCCGACCTGGGGGCCGAGGCCGGCGACGGGGCCGGCTTCCTGCCCGTCACCGAACTGGGCTTCGGCACCGTCACGCACACCCCGCCGGCCCCGCTGGTGCGGGCGGTGGCGGGGGCCCTGGACTGCCCGACGGGCGGCGTCCTCACCGTCTCCACGGTCACCGGCACCGCCGCCCGCGCCGCGGACCTGCGCGCCCGTCA
This sequence comes from Streptomyces sp. NPDC002490, assembly GCF_040296045.1. Lineage (NCBI taxonomy): Bacteria > Bacillati > Actinomycetota > Actinomycetes > Kitasatosporales > Streptomycetaceae > Streptomyces > Streptomyces sp. NPDC002490. The sequence goes on from NZ_JBEOWM010000010.1 coordinate 119,506, forward strand.
CCCCGGTGCGCTCGCCGAGGCCATGGAGGGCTTCGGGGTCGCCGAGGCCGCCGCCGCGCACGGCCGGCCCGTCCTGGAGATCCGCGCGGTGTCCAACCCGGTGGGCCCGCGCGACCGGTCCGCCTGGCGCATCGCCGACGCCCTGGACGCGCTCACCGACGCGTTCGCCACCTGCGCACCCGTCCTGGAGAGTGGGGAACCCTCATGACGTCCACCGCCGACACCGTGTCCGGAGCGGCCCCGGAGCGGGCCGTGCCGCTGCGCATCGCCTACTCGCCGTGCCCCAACGACACCTTCGTCTTCGACGCCTGGGCGCACGGCCGACTCGCCGACGCCCCCGCCCTGGACGTCACCTTCGCCGACATCGACCTCACCAACGGCATGGCCGAACGCGGCGAGCTGGACGTGCTGAAGGTGTCCTACGCGGCGCTGCCCTGGGCGCTGGACGAGTACGCGCTGCTGCCCTGCGGCGGAGCGCTGGGCCGGGGCTGCGGGCCGCTGGTGCTGAGCCGCGAGCCCGGCACGGACCTGGCCGGGCGCACGGTGGCGGTGCCCAGCGAGCGCTCGACGGCGTACCTGCTCTTCCGGCTCTGGGCCGCGGAGCGGGTGGCCGGCGGAGTGGGCTCGGTCGTGGTGCTGCCGTTCGACGAGATCATGCCCGCGGTGCGGGACGGGCGGGTGGACGCCGGACTCGTCATCCACGAGGCCCGCTTCACCTACCGGAACTACGGGCTGCACGCCCTGGTCGACCTCGGCGAGCACTGGGAGACGACGACGGGGCTGCCGATCCCGCTCGGCGCGATCATCGCCAGGCGCTCGCTGGGCGCGGCGGAGCTGCGCCGGCTCGCCGACGCCGCCCGGGCCTCGGTCCGGGCCGCCTGGGACGACCCGGACGCCTCCCGCCCCTACGTCCTCGCCCATGCGCAGGAGATGGACCCGGCCGTCGCCGACCAGCACATCGCGCTGTACGTCAACGAGTTCACGGCCGACCTGGGCGAGGAGGGGTACGCGGCGGTGCGGACGCTGCTGTCGCGGGCCGCGGACGAGGGACTGGTGCCGCCCCTCGCCCCCGGTGCGCTGGCGTTCCCCTGACCGGGGGCGGCGCGAGGACCCCCGTCCGGTTCGTGCCGGGCCCGCCCGGCCGGATCCGAACGGGGGACCCTACACGTCGAGTTGGTCGGCGACCGCCCGGAGCAGGCCGGCGATCTTCGCGCCGGACGCCTTGTCCGGGTAGCGGCCCTTCTCCAGCGCGGGCGTGATGTTCTCCAGGAGGGTCGTGAGGTCCTGGACGATCGAGGCGAGTTCGTCCGGCTTGCGGCGCTGGGCGGCGGCGACGGACGGCGTGGGGTCGAGGACCGTCACGGACAGGGCCTGGTCGCCCCGTTGGCCCGCCACCACGCCGAACTCGACCCGCTGGCCCGGCTTGAGGACGTCGACGCCGTCGGGCAGCACGGAGGAGTGGACGAAAACGTCGCCGCCGTCGTCGCGGGAGAGGAAGCCGAAGCCCTTCTCACTGTTGAACCACTTGACCTTGCCAGTCGGCAAAGCACACACCCACTTCCGCTTCACAAGGCCAACGTTTGGACCAGCCTACCGGGGCTGTCCCCATTCGATCACCCAGGAAAACAAACGGGGCGGCCACTCGATCCGGTAAGGGGGCCGTCGACCCGTTGGGTTCACGCCATTGAGGGCTGAACGGACCCGGGAACGACGACGGCCGCCGCCCGTTGTCAGCGGCGGCCGGCCCGTTCGTTCAGGGGGCCGGGGAACTGCTCTTCGGATCGGGGAACGGCGGGCGGCTCCGCGTCCCGCACGGGCTCCTCGCGCACCGTCCCACCAGCGGGCCGGAACACCCGGGTGCGGTAGGCCCAGAACCGGAACAGGCTGCCCAGCGCCAGTCCGACCACGTTCTTGGCGAGGTTGTCGGCGAGCGCGGAAGTGAAGTCCAATCCGTAGTGGGAAATGGCGAGAACGCCGTTCTGGATTCCCGTCCCCACCAGGCTGTAGACCAGGAAGAGGGACATTTCCCGGCCGTGCTTCCCGGCCGCCCGGTCGCCGTACGTCCAGTACCGGTTCCCCAGATAGTTGACGCACATCGCGACGGCCGAGGCCATCACTCCGGAGCGGACCGGTTGGAGGTCGAGGACACCGATGCAGAAATTGAAAACCGCGACGTCGACGATCCAGCCGAAAGCGCCCACCGCCCCGAACCGGGCCAGCTCGCCGCGGAGGTTTCGAAATCCTTTCCGACGCCCCGGTGAAGCGCTCCTGCCGTCCGTCATGCACCCTCACCGTCGCATCGGTCGCGGAGGGGCATGTTAAGCACACGCTTCGGCCATCCGGGGACCCGCCCGAGACCACCCGGGGACCCTGTCCGAAAAACCGCTGTTCAGCCGCCGGAAACCAGGGGCCTGAGGCCGGCTCCCCCGCTGGTACGGCTCCTGCGCCCGCGCGCGCTCCCGCCCCGCCGTCGGCACCCGAGGAGCGTGCGCGGGCGCAGGAACTACCCTGGAGCGGTGCGCAACGAGACCCCAGTGAATTCCCCGGTGCCCGGTGACGGACTGATCCGCGTCGGTGCGGTCGTCTTCTTCCTCGGCGCGGTGGCCACCCTGATCACGGTGGCCCCGCTGTTCCTGGGGACCACCCCGTTCCCCACCTACATGTTCTGGCTGAGCATGCTGATGGGCGTCGGCTTCGCCGTCGCCGGGGCGGGCGTCCTCCAGTCCATCGCGGCGCAGCGCCGGCAGGCCCGCGCCGTGCAGCGCGCCGGTACGACCGGCTGACCACCGGACCGCCCCCGGTCAGCCCCGCGCCGCGTGCGCGGCGAGCCAGTCGGGGAAGCCGGTGAGGTCGGCGAGGACCACGTCCGCGCCGGCGGCCCGCAGCTCCTCCGCCGAGCAGGGACCCGTCGCCACCGCGACCGACACCGCGCCGGCCGCGCGCGCCCCGCGCACGTCGCCGACGTGGTCGCCGACGTACACGGTCGCCCCGTGCGTCCGCAGCGCCGCCGCCTTGCCCTCCGCCCACAGGTTCCCCACCACCGCGTCCGCCTCGATGCCCAGGTGCCGCAGGTGGAGCACCGCGTTCGGCTCCCACTTGGCGGTCACGACCAGCGTCCGGCCGCCCGCCGCGCGCACCGCGTCCAGCGCCGCGCCCGCGCCGCGCATCTCCCCGGTCGGCTCGATGGCCCACCGCGGGTACATCCGCCGGTACCGGTCGGCCACCGCCGGGACGCGCTCCGCCGGGAACCAGTGCGCCAGCTCCTCCGTGAGCGGCGGGCCCAGCCGGCTGACGACCAACTCGCTGTCGATGGCGACGCCGGTCTCCTCGGCCAGGGCGTCGTAACAGGCCCGGATGCCGGGACGCGAGTCGATCAGGGTCATGTCGAGGTCGAACCCGACGACGAGCCCTCCCCCGGGCGCCGCCCCGCCGGTGCGGTGCCCGGTGGGCTCCGGTCCGGTCGCGGGGTGCCCCGGCACCGTCCGGGGCACGGTGGGCGCGGGGTCCGTCGGGGGGTGCGTCGTGGAGGTCACGCCTCCATTGTGCCGGGACGGACCGGAACGTCCCGTGCCGCGCCCGTCCGCCGCTCGGCACGGCCCGCGCCCTCCCGACCCCGTTCCCCGTGTCTCGCATCCCGGACAACTCCCGAAGTACGGCCGAAAAGGGCCCACCCTTAGACTTAGCCAAGCCTTACCAACCCTCGCTGTCACGGGAGTACCGCCGATGCCGGTCAGACGTGCCGTCGCGATGCTTGCGGCCGTCGCGGCCCTGCTGCTCGCCGTGGTGTTCAGCCTCGCCGTGGGCGCCCGTACCATCGCCCCGTCCGTCGTCCTCGACGCCCTGCTGCACGGCGGGTCCAGCGAGGACGCCATCGTGATCCGCGAGATGCGGGTGCCCCGCACCCTGGTCGGGGTCATGGTGGGGGCGGCCCTCGCGATGGCCGGAACCGCCTTCCAGGGCATCACCCGCAACCCGATCGCCGACCCGGCCATCCTCGGCATCAGCCAGGGCGCCTCGGTAGGGGTGATCCTCGCCATCGCCTTCCTCGGCGTGCACACGCTCAACGGGTACGTGTGGTTCGCGTTCGTCGGCGCCGCGCTGGCCGCGCTCGCCGTGTACGCGATCGCCTCCCGCGGCCGGGGCGGGGCCACCCCCATCAAACTCGCGCTCGGCGGGGCCGCGCTCAACGCGCTGTTGGCCTCCGTCCTCACCGGCATCCTCACCACCCGCTCCGCCGCGCTGGACGAGTTCCGCTTCTGGCAGGTCGGTTCGCTGTCCGGTCGGGACGCCGAACTCGCCGGTCAGGTCTGGCCGTTCCTGCTGATCGGCACGGTGCTGGTGATCTCCGTGGCCCGCGGACTGGACGCCCTCGCCCTCGGCGAGGACATGGCCAAGGGCCTCGGGCAGAAGGTCGCCACGGTACGGATCGTGGGCGGTCTCGGCGCGGCCGTCCTCACCGGGGCCGGGGTCGCCGCGGCCGGCCCGATCGCCTTCATCGGCCTCGCGGTGCCCCACCTGGCCCGCGGGATCGTCGGCACCGCCCACCGCTGGCTGCTGCCGATGGCCGCCCTGCTCGGGCCCACCATGCTGCTGGTCTCGGACACCCTGGGCCGTGTCGTGTTCCCGCCCAGCGAAGTCCCCGTGGGGGTCATGACGGCCCTCCTCGGGGTGCCGTTCCTGATCGTCCTGGTGCGCAGGAAGACGGTCACCGCATGAGCCGCACCGGCCACCACATACGTCACACCCGTCACGTGGGCAGCGCGGGCACGCGCACCGAGACGTTCCGAGCGTTGCGAGAGGCGGCACGCGGATGAAGCTCCGTACCGCGGACGGCGTCACCGCCGACCCGACCCCGACCCGGCCCCCCCGGCCCGGGGCCCGACCCGCCGGCTACACACCCGTGCGGTTCGGGACGCGCGCCTCGTTCCTGGTCCACCGGCGGGCCGTGGTCACCGCCCTCGCCCTGACTGCCGTGCTCCTCGCGTCCTGCGTCGCCTACCTGTCGGTCGGCGAGAGCTTCGTCTCCCCCGCCGAGGTGCTGCGGGTGCTCAGCGGCCAACCCTCCCCCGACGAGCTTGTCGTGGAGAGCCTGCGGGCGCCGCGGCTGGTGGTGGGGCTGCTGGTGGGCGCCGCCTTCGGAGTCGCCGGCGCGCTGATCCAGTCCGTCGCCCGCAACCCGTTGGCCAGCCCCGACGTCATCGGCATCAGCCAGGGCGCGGCGGCCGTCACGGTCGGCGCGATGACCTTCGGCATCACCTCCTACGCCGTGATGCCGTACCTGAGCGTCGCCGGCGGCATCCTCGCCGCCGCGCTCGTCTACGCCTTCGCCTGGCGCGGCGGGGTGCAGGCCGCCCGGTTCGTCCTGATCGGCATCGGCATCGCCGTCGCCCTGCGCTCCGTCACCAGCCTGTTCATGACCAAGGGCGACCACAACGTGGCCCAGCAGGCCCAGGTGTGGATGACCGGCTCGCTCAACGGCCGCGGCTGGTCGGAGGCCGCCCCCCTCGGCTGGGTGCTGCTCGCCCTGGTGCCCGCGATGCTCTGGGCCGCCCACGCCCAGCGCCGGGTCGGCGTCGACGACGCCACCGCCACCGCGCTCGGCGTCCGGCTCAACCGGGTCCGCCTCGGGCTGGTCGCCCTCGGCGTGGTGCTGGCCTCGGTGGCGACCGGCGCGGCCGGCCCGGTGGACTTCGTGGCGCTGCTCGCCCCGCAGGTCTCCCGCCGGCTGACCCGCACCGCGCAGATCCCGCTGCTGTGCTCGGCGCTGACCGGCGCGGTGATCGTGGTCGTCGCCGACCTGCTGGCGCGGCGGATGTTCGCCCCCACGGAACTCCCCGTCGGAGTGCTGACCGCAGCTGTCGGCGCCCCCTACCTGATCTGGCTCATCATCCGCAGCCGCACTGGAGGAACCTCGTGACGCAGTCACCGTCCCTGGGCAAGCAGTCCCCGTCCTCCGACCCGAAGGGCCCCCGGCGGGCGGAGGCCGCGGCGGCCGGCGGGCTCACCGCGGACGCCGCCGCCCGGCTGCGGACCCGCGAACTGTCCCTCGGCTACGAGGACCGCACCGTCGTCCAGGAACTGGACCTGGCGATCCCGGACGGCCGGGTGACGGTCCTCGTCGGCCCCAACGCCTGCGGCAAGTCCACCACCCTGCGCGCGCTCGGCCGGCTGCTGAAGCCGCGCGGCGGCTCGGTGCTGCTCGACGGCACCGCCCTCGCCGAGCTGCCCACCAAGCGGATCGCCCAGCAGATCGGACTGCTGCCGCAGACCCCGGTCGCCCCGGAGGCGATCACCGTCGCCGACCTGGTGGCCCGCGGCCGTCAGCCCCACCAGCGGTGGTGGCAGCAGTGGTCCGAGGCGGACGAGCAGGCCGTGACCGAGGCGATGGAGCGCACCGACGTCGCCGCGCTCGCCGACCGTCCGGTGGACGCGCTCTCCGGCGGACAGCGGCAACGGGTGTGGATCGCGATGGCCCTCGCCCAGGAGACGGAGCTCCTGCTCCTGGACGAGCCCACGACCTACCTCGACATCTCCCACCAGGTGGAGGTGCTCGACCTGGTGCGCCAGCTCAACCACGACCGGGGCCGCACCGTGGTCGTCGTCCTCCACGACCTCAACCAGGCCGCCCGGTACGCCGACCACCTGGTGGCCATGAAGGACGGCCGGCTGGTCGCCCAGGGCCGGCCGTCCGAGGTCGTCACGGAGGAGTTGGTCCGCGAGGTCTTCGGCCTGGACTGCGTGGTCGTCCCGGACCCGGTCACCGGTTCGCCGCTGGTGGTCCCCGGTCTGCCCTGGCGCCCGGCCGCCGCCTGACCCGTCCGTTACGCGCCCGCCCCCGGTTCCTTCCGGGCGGTCAGCCCGGCCATGAAGGGGTTGCTGCGGAAGACGTCCCAGTGCTCCGGGCCGCGCTCGCGCAGGGAGCTCTCGGGGATGTCGGGAACGGACCACCGGGGGACGGAGAGGCCGGCCTCGCGGGCCGCTTCGGCGTAGACGTCCTCCTCCCAGAGGGACGACTCGACGACGATCTCGCCGCGGGGCGCGAGGAGCGCCGCGGTCATCCGGTGGCGGCGCGGCAGCGCGGTGTGGGAGAGGACGCGCAGGCCGTGCGGCTCCCAGTCCTGCCGCTCGGGGTCGAAGGAGTGGTGGGCGGTGACGGCCACCAGCCGGCCGCCCGGCACCAGGTTGCCGGCGACGGTCGCCATCATGCCCTTCAGCGCGGCGACGGATTCGGTGTAGGGGAACAGCCACACCGCCATCACCACGTCGAACTCCCCGATGGCGCCGAGGCCCGCGGCGTCGCCCACCCGGAAGTCGATGCCCGTCGCGTCCTCGGGCAGGGCCTCGCGGGCGAGCCGGACCATCTCCGGCGACAGGTCCACCCCGGTGACCCGTTCGGCGCCGAGCCCCTTGACGTACCGGGTGTAGTGCCCGTGCCCACAGCCCAGGTCGAGCACCCGCAACCCACTGACGTCGCCCAGCAGTTCGGCGACGTGGGCCTGCTCCGGACTCTCCCGGGTGGAGGCGTCCTTGAAGGACCGGTACTTGTCGCCGATGGCCTCGTACTGGTTGGCGGCGGCGCCGGTCGCACCGTCGGTCGCTTCGGCCGTTCCGGTCTCGTTGGGGGCTTCGGTTCCTCTGGGGGCTTCGGTCATGAGGGTTTCTCCCGTTCCGTCAGGGGTGTTTGATCCGTGGGAAGTCCAGGGTTGTCGGCGAACGCGGGGCCGTGTGTGGCTGCGGCCGCGGGTCCGGGCTCCCTCAGTCGGTCGATGACGGGGCCGCCGGGAGGGGGGAGATCCCGGGCTCGTAGTGGTTCCGTAGGTAGATGCGGGTGCGTTCGGGGGAGTACTCGTGCGCGTACAACTTGACGCAGCGCTCATCGTAAGTGCCGGCCTCGTAGGACGTGTCGAACGGGTCTTCCGAGGCACTGGGAGACGCCTCCAGGGAGCTGGGTTCGCCATCACTCGGGCAGACGTAGCCTTCCCGCACACCGCTCTTAAGAGTCTCCGGCTCCGGCAGCCCGAAATGGGCGAAGTCGCGAGGGGCGACGTCGACGGGTTCCGGGGAATCCAACCACTTGCCCTCCGGGGGGTTCTGCTTCAAATACGTCTCGGCCTCGGACCTGGTGAGCGTGAAGGTCAGCAAGCCCGTATCGAACTGGATAGTGATCTTGTACGCGGCTTTGGGGGACTTCGCCGTGGGCGGCACGGTGAGGCCCAGTTGCTTGCTCATCCACTCGGGCGTGATGCCGGGGGCCCATCGGGAGACCCTCAGGCGGTCATCGCCGCTGCCCTCGCCCTGCCCGGCGCACCCCGCCACCACGAGCAAGGCGGCTGCCGATCCGGCCATGGCCCGTACGGTGCGCCGCCCACCGCGGGTGGACTCCCTGTGGCGGTCGCTCATCGAGTTGCCGTCCTCCCGGGCGCATCGGTCATACGGTCCTGCTGTTGCTCCCGACCGGGATTCATCCGCCCGTCCCTGCCTTCTTCCGGACCCGGCAGCGGGTCATTATTGGGTTCTACAGAACCCAATTCGTAGTGCTGGACGCTACTGCTACCGGACATGTCGAATTCCTGAGCCAGCCCCACGCGATGAAGTTTCGCCATCTCCCCGTCGGGGATTTTCATCGGACCGATGTTCACACCCTTGCCCTCGTCCCAGTTGTAGCGATCCCAGACGTTCACCTGATAATCAACGTCGACCTTGGGGTTACCGTTCGCGTCCGGTACGGCCGTCACGACCCCCGTGATATTGGAATTCACCCCACCCACGGCATAGAACCAGTTCTCATTATCATCCCCGACAAAATAGAATCCTTCACTTCCTTTCACTTCAAAAGAGAAGGAAACCGGCTTTCCGTCATTTTCACGAAACTCACCCAAAGCCCTTCCGTGCCAGTCTTCCAGATTACCTTGAACGATCTTATTGATGTACGACTGAAATTCGGGCACATCCACCATCATCTTGTCCACCGGGAGATTCAAGGGACTGCCACTATTCCCCAGATAGTGAGACATGTGACGAGAGGCTTCCGTCATCCCCTTCCAGTCCGCACCTTCCGCGAGCAACTCCATCCTCTGTTTCGTCGCCAGATCATCGAAGCCTGGAGACTCCGAACCGTGTTTTCCGGATCCTGCATCCGCCGCAATCTGCGGTGCGGTCGGGCCAAGAATTCCCGCCGCCATCAAGTCGACCTTCTGATCCAGCCAGATTTGGGCTCGGGCGGTCGAACTCAGGGAATCCCAGAGACGTCGCAGTTCCGCTCGCTGCTGCGGGCTCGCGTCCGCGCCGAGGCCTGCCAGTTCCTTCGCTCGCGGCAGTTGCACCTCGTCGAGTGAGGTATGGCGCGCATGGCCGGCGTTCTGCGGGTCACCGCCGTGGCTCTTGCGGAGGGCCCGCACGGCTGCGGCGTCGATCTCGGCTGCATGCTGGACGATTGCGGTGAGGGTGTCGGCGTACCACTGGATGCGATCCGTGGTCCGTTGGTGGGGGCCCTCCGGGGTGCAGATCGCCTCGGATACTCGAACCGTTCCGTTCGGGCCGTCGGAAATCAGAAGCCCAGGGTCCGGTGGTTGGCGGGACGGGTCACCCCTGCCAGCCGATTCAGTATGCTCCCGGGCCTTCTTCTGGCAGCGCACGAGTTCCGCGTGAGCATCCGCAAGAACGTTCGCCACGCTCTCCGCCTCCTTCTGGAGGTCGGCGAACTCCTTGGCCGTCTTGCCAACGAATTCCCTGGTCACAGTGGCGTTGACACCCTGCCAGCGAGCCGCTTCTGCTTTCCTCGTCAGTCCATCCCGGACCTCGTTGGCGAGCTTGGCCAGTTCCCCGGCCATCGTTCTCCAGTCGCCCGCGGCGGTACCGAGCCCCGCAAGGTTCACGGACATGAGGTCCGAGTACGAGAATTCCCCCACAGAGCCTCCTACGTGAAGTAGTCGTTCAGAGCCGAAACGGGCGGAGGGCCCGTCCGACCACGAATCTCGTCCGCGATCCTGACGTCCTCCTGAGCATGCAACTTCTTGCTGTAGTCGAGATGGTTCGAGATGTGCGCACATGCCTGAAGAACGTGCTTCACCTGCGAACTCCAGACCTCAACGGTCAGAGCCATTTCCCTGCCGAGGCGCAGGTTGTGGCTGGCGAGCACTTCGGAAGCCTGCATGGTCGACCCCGACCCGCTCCCGTCAGCCCCCTTCCCGGCGATGTCGGCCCGCTTCCTCAACTCGCCGTGGAGGACGAACGCCTCGTGCCCGACCGCCCCCAAGTCATCCTGGTTCACGACGAGGTCCCCGCCCGCACCGCCACTCCCCGGCGCGGACTTGTTCAACTGCATTCCGGCTTCGTGGCGCGCCCGCACTGCGGACTTGGCCCGCTCCCACTCTTCCCAGGCCATGGGTCCTCCCCGTAGTGAGCGATGGTGGAACGATCCGTTCGTGCGCTGGTCCCCGCGGACATCGCCGAGCCGTCCCGGAGGACCAGGACGGGCACCCCTCCCGTGGCTGGCGCCCGGGGAGAACGGTCAGTCTGGAGAAACGACCTCCGGCAACTCGGCGAACCGGGTCGGGTGTGCCAACTGTCGCTCCAGGAACGTAAGTCCGGCGATCGGACACCACACACACTACGCAGAACGCACGCCCATGAGGACGGGACCGGGCGATCGGTTCGCGTGTCCGCCGAGAGCGTGGCCGTGCACAGGGTGGGGCCGGGCCGCACCCCGGACCACCCGTCAGGACTTGCGCTGCGAGCGCCAGAGCAGGAACGCGGCGCTGGCCAGGGCCGCCGACTTGAGCACCCAGGGCCACGTCTCGCCGATGGCCTCGTCGAAGCGTTCGTCGACCAGCTTCGGGCCCCAGTGGCCGGCGGCGCGGCCCCACAGCCAGAGGACGCCGCCGGCGAGCGACAGGCCGGGCAGCCAGACCACCGCGAACTGGGACTCGGCGGGGGTGAGCCGCCGGGAGAGCCAGGCGATGGCCCATCCCCCGGCCAGCGCCAGCAGGTTCCCGGCGAGCGCGCCGAACACCAGCAGGGCGACGGCGAGCAGCAGCAGCGGGTTGGACCAGCCGGTGAGCAGGGCCCGGGCCGCGCGGGTGCCGGGGGTGGTGGCCGGGGCGAGCGGGGCGGTGTCCTGCGCGGCCGGTGCTCCGGCGGCGGGTTCGGGGGCGTCGTCCTTCGGATCGGTGGTGGCGGGCGGCGGTTTCAGTATCTCGGGGATCTCGATGCCGCCGACGAAGCCGGGGACGCTGTCGAAGGGTTCGCGCGGTCCGGTGTCGACCCGCCACCAGTCGCGGTTGCCGGACGGGGAGCCGAGTTCGTCCAGGGGGGCGAGGTGCGGCGGGGCCGGGGCCCGGTGGTCGTCGTCGAGCCCGGGCGGAAGGGTCGGGGGGACGTCGTGGGGCGCGGCGGCCTTGCGGGGTCGGGGGACGAGGCCCCACAGGGACTTGGCGGTCGGCCGTCCGGCGGATTCGTCGGGGCCCGGCGGGTCCTGGGGCTCCCCGGGCTTGGGGACGAGGGGATCCGCCGGGGGCGGGGGCGGCGCTTGGACGGTGCGCTGTTCGGGGACGGCCAGGGGAGTGCCGTCGGTGGCGGGGCGCGCGCCGGTGCCCGCCTGGGCGACGAGTTCGTCGGGGTCGCCGATCCGGGACAGGATGCGGCGGACCGACGCGGGGCTGTCGGTGGACGCCTTCGACCGGTGCCGGTCGATCTCGTCACGCAGCTCGGCCACCAGCCGCATCCGGGCGGACGACGGAAGTTGTTGCTGTTGTGCCAGGTCGCCGACTCGACTCAGGTAGTCGAAGACGAGCCGGTCGCTCTCGATCCCCACGAGGCCCCTCCGCGGTGGCCGGTTGCCAAAACCCCTCGGCGTGACGGTACCGGGTCGCCCGCCGTCGTGGCGCGCCCCCGCGCGCGCCGCCGGTCCGGGCGGGGGCCGCGGTGCGGCGCGCTCGGGGACGGGAGCCGTCGTGCTCCGCGGGAACCCAGTACCGTGAGCCGGATGAGCGGAAAGTCACCCGGAAGCGTCTCGCCCCGGTCTCTCGCGGAAGCCCTGCGCGCCCGCGACGACGTGTTCCTCGCGGAGTTGCTGCGGGCCAGGCCCGATCTGCTCACCCCCGTGCCCGGGGACCTGACCCAGTTGGCGACCCGGGCCGCGACCCGGGCGAGCGTGGTGCGGGCACTGGAGCGGTTGGACCGGTTCGCCCAACAGGTCGCCGAGGCGCTGGCCGTCGCCCCGGAACCGACCGGGTACGGGGACCTGCTCCGGTTGATGCGCGGGGCTGACGGCGCCGCGGAACGGGAGGAGCGGGACGGGGAGGACGGCGACCCGGACGGGGGCGCGGCGATCGGGCGGGCGTTGCCGGGCGCGCTGGCCACCCTGCGTGCGCAGGCGCTGGTGTGGGGCGACGACGAGCGGTTGCGACTGGTGCGCACCGCGCGGGAGCTGCTGGCGCCGGGGCCGCAGCACCCCTCGCCGACGGGACTGGGGCCGCCGGTCGCGGAGACGACCGCGGGCATGTCGCCGGGGCGGGTGCAGGCGATCGTGGCGACGGCCGGGCTGGCGTCCACCCACGACTCGGTGTCGGCGGTGGCCGCGTTGGCCGCCCTGTTCGGGGACCGCGCCCGGATGGACGCGTTGTTGGCCGGGGCGCCCGCCGAGTCCTTGGAGGTGTTGGACCGGTTGGTGTGGGGGCCGCCGTACGGGCAGGTCACCGCCGAACCGGCGGCCCGGCTGCGCTGGTTGTTGGACCGGGGGTTGCTGCTGCCGACCTCGCCGGGCACGGTCGTCCTCCCCCGTGAGGTGGCGCTGCACCTGCGGGGCGGACGGGTGCACCGCCGGCCGGAGCCGTCGCCGCCGCCGCTCGGGGTCCGGGCGGAGCACCGGCCGCAGGTGGTGGACGCGACGGCGGCCGGGCAGGCGTACACGGCGGTGACGGTCGTGGAGGACCTGCTGCGGGACTGGGACGAGGGCGGGCCTGCGGTGCTGCGCGCGGGCGGGCTCAGCGTGCGCGACCTGAAGCGCACGGCGGTCGCGCTGGACGTGTCCGAGCCGATGGCAGCGTTCTGGGTGGAACTGGCCTATGCGGCCGGGCTCCTCGCCTCGGACGGCGAGGCGGACGAGCGGTACGCGGTGACCCCGGCCCGCGACGAGTGGGCGCAGCGGCCGGCCGCGGAGCGCTGGGCGGTGCTGGCCGCCGCCTGGCTGCCGGCCACCCGTACGGCGGGGCTGGTGGGCGGGCGGGACGCGAAGGACCGTTCGCTGTCGGCGCTGGGGCCCGGGCTGGACCGGACCGCGGCGCCGGAGGTGCGGAACCGGGTGCTGGCCCTGCTCGCCGAGGTGCCGCCGGGGTCGGCGCCGGACCCGGAGGCGGTGGTGGCCCGGTTGCGCTGGGAGCATCCGCCCCGGGCGGTCGCGCCGGCGCGTGCGGGTGGTGCGGCTCCGGCGGACGATCCGCGCACCCGGCTCGCGCGCGGGGCGCTGGACGAGGCGGAACTCCTCGGGATCACCGGGCGGGGCGCGCTGTCCGCGCACGGCCGGGAGCTGCTCGGCGCGCCGGACGGGCCCGCGGCGGACGGGGCGGGCCGGCTCGGCGCCGGGGCGGTGGCACGGGCCGTCGCCCGGCTCGCCCCGCTGGTCCCGCACCCGCTGGACCACGTACTGCTCCAGGCCGACCTGACCGCCGTCGCACCGGGCCCGCTGGAACGCCCGCTGGCGGACGTCCTCGCGGTGCTCGCCGAGGTCGAGTCCAAGGGCGGGGCCACCGTGTACCGGTTCACGCCGGCCTCGGTACGGCGTGCGCTGGACGCCGGCCGCACCGCGAGCGACCTGCACGCCTTCCTCGCCGCGCACTCCCGCACCCCGGTCCCGCAACCCCTGTCGTACCTGATCGACGACGTGGCCCGCCGGCACGGCCGGCTCCGGATCGGGGCCGCCGCCGCGTACGTGCGGTGCGACGACGACGGCCTGCTGAGCGAGATCCTGGCCGACCGGCGCACCGAGGGGCTGGGGCTGCGGCGGCTGGCACCGACGGTGCTGGCCTCGCAGAGCGACCCGGCGACCCTGCTGGAAGGGCTGCGCGCGATGGGCTTCGCTCCGGCGGCGGAGACCCCGGAGGGCGATGTCATGATCGCCCGCGCCGACTCCTACCGCACCGGCCCGCGCACCCCGCCGGAGCCGGTCCAGGAGGGCCCGGCCCGCCCGGACGACACGCTACTGCGCGCGGCGGTGCGCGCCGTGCGCGCCGGCGACCACGCAGCCACGGCGCCCCACAAGTCCGCCCCGGAGCAGCCCGGCGCGCTCCCGCGCACCAGCCCGCCGGAGACCCTGGCCACCCTCCAGGCGGCGGTGCTCACCGGTCAGGCGCTGTGGATCGGCTACGTCAGCGCGGAGGGCGCGGCCAGCCAGCGCGTGATCGCCCCGGTCCGCGTCGAGGGCGGCTTCGTCACCGCCTACGACCACACCGCGGACGAGGTCCGCACCTATCCGCTGCACCGGATCACGGGGGTGGCGGAGTTGGCGGAGGAGGAGTGAGGGTCAGCCCGTGCCGGAGCGGGCCTGACGCAGTCGCTCCACCAACTCGTCCACGTTGGTCCACGGGTTGGCCCGCCGTCCGTCGGGCTTCCCCTCCCTCAAGGCCCGGGCCTTGGTCCGAGCCCTGGTGTAGTTGGCCCCTTCGGCACCGCTCAGGAGGGCGTAGTCGACGTGCTTGCTCTGGACGGTGTAACCGCAGTGCGCCCCCTTCTCGACCGCGCGTTGCACATCGGCCGAGGTGCGGTAGGTGGAGACGTCCACGAAGTGGAGCAGGAGCCACAGTTCGAAGCACGGGTTGGTGAGGGCGACATTGATCTTGTTGCGCCCGGCCAGGGTCAGCGCCTCCTCCAGGGAGGGGTGCTGGCGAGGGGCCTCGGCGTCGATGACGCACCACACCTCGTCGTACGCGGTGTAGCGGTCCGTGGGCGACCGCGGGGCCTTCTCCATGTGCTGGATGGCCGACCGGACGAGGGACTTGGGCTCCCCGTGGGTGTTGCCCAGGCAGATCGTGACCGGAAGTGACCTCAGCTCCCTGCGGAGACCGTTGAAGTACCCCTTCTCCGTCTGCTCGCCCTCGCAGTAGATCAAGAACCTCCGCTGCTCCGACCGCGAACTCCCCTTCCTCGCCAGCGGCTTCCCCCGACGTCCCACCTACGCCCCTCCCACCCCTGCGGCGATCTCGCGCAGGGCCTCGTCGTCCAGGTGCGGCACTGCTCCATACCGGCCGGCGAGATAGCGCTTCTCCAGGTTCTCGACCGATTCCCGAACGTGGAACTCGGTCAACGGGAAGACCCGCGTGGCCTGGGTCTCCCGGTCCTTCTCGGTGAACCACACCTGGTCCCTGTGCAGTTCGGTCCGGACGTTCTTCCCCAACAGGGCCGCCTCGTGCGTGCTGAAGAGCAGTTGGGCCCCGAAGCGGTTGGTCTCGCCCGACTGGAACATCCCGACCAGGGCGTCGACCAGATAGGGGTGCAGACGGGCGTCGAGTTCGTCCACGCACAGCACGCTCCCCTCCGCCAGGGCCATGAGGACCGGGCCCATCATGCCGATCCAGGTCCGCGTGCCGCTCGATTCCTGGGACAGGTCGAGGGGGAAGGTGCCCTCGGCGGTCCGGTGCTCGACCTGCACCGAACGCGGCCCCGGGTTCTCCACGTGGACCTTGTCCCCGAGGACGTCCCGCATCACCCGGGTGAGCCGGCGGTACTCGTCCATCACCGCCTCGTCGGGCTCTTCGACCTTCAGACCCGATACCCCCAGGTCGGCGAAGCCGAGGAGCGTCAGCACGGGGGCGCGGCCGGCCGAGTTCCGACCCTGGTCGGACAGCAGGCGCACGGTGCGGTCCAGCCGTGACCGGAAGTTGCCGTCGGTGGCGATCCGCAGCCCCGACTGGAACCATCGGAAGACGCGACCGAGCTGAGAATGTCCTTGGGCGGCCGCGACCGAGAGGTAGAGGCTGTTGGGGCGGAGCAGTTCGGAGATGACCTTCTTGCGCCCCGTCAGGGAACGGCCGAACGTGACGGCGTCCCCGGTCCGCTCGTACAACCGGTTGGCCTTGCGCTCCGGGTAGTAGTACAGCCACTCCTCGGTGACGCGTTCGTCGTCGACCGTGAACCCGAATTCGTAGCGCGTCCCGTCCAGCGCGAAGTCGACGGCGAAGGACGTGGGCCAGTCCGCGGCGTCACGGCGCAGGGCGAAGGGGCGCCGGGGCACCCCGCCGGTGGGATCCCAGCGGCGGAACGACGACAGGACCGCACTGCGCATCCAACTGATCGCGTCGATCACGTTGGACTTGCCCGAGGCATTGGTCCCGTAGATCGCGACGACCGGCACTACGTGATGCTCACCGTTCGCGAGGGCACGCTCGGCCCGCTCCGGATGACGGGCGGAGGCGACGAGCGACAGTTCCTGCTCGTCCCGCAGCGACGCGTGGTTGGTTACCTGGAATCTCAAGAGCACAGCCCCTCCTCCAACACCGATCGATGACGTTTAACGGTCTGACCGGACAAAATTTGACGGTACTAGCCTTCTGACGCAACGGCTAGCGCTGTTCACTCTCCGGGAGGGGCGAATTCCGGACGGGCCTCTCCCCTGTACCGATCATGGACCGCCAGCTTGTTCCGCCCATGCGGCAAACTGGAGGTTTGGCCGGCGCGGAAGGGATGCACGGACGTGAACGGACCACTCATCGTCCAATCGGACAAGACCCTCCTCCTGGAGGTCGACCACGACCGGGCCGACGCCTGTCGTCGGGCGATCGCGCCGTTCGCGGAGCTGGAACGCGCGCCCGAGCACATCCACACCTACCGCATCACCCCGCTGGGCCTGTGGAACGCGCGGGCCGCCGGGCACGACGCCGAGCAGGTGGTGGACGCCCTGGTGGAGTACAGCCGGTACCCGGTGCCGCACGCACTGCTGGTGGACATCGCCGAGACCATGGACCGTTACGGGCGGCTCACCCTCAGCAAGCACCCGGCGCACGGGCTGGTCCTGACGACCACCGACCGGCCGGTGCTGGAGGAGGTGCTGCGCTCCAAGCGGATCGCCCCGCTGGTGGGCGCCCGGATCGACGCGGACACCGTCGCCGTGCACCCCTCCGAGCGCGGGCAGATCAAGCAGACGCTGTTGAAGCTGGGCTGGCCGGCCGAGGACCTCGCCGGGTACGTCGACGGGGAGGCCCACCCGATCGAGCTGGCCGAGGACGGCTGGGCGCTGCGCCCCTACCAGCGACAGGCGGTGGACGGCTTCTGGCACGGCGGTTCCGGGGTCGTGGTGCTGCCCTGCGGGGCGGGCAAGACGCTGGTCGGCGCCGGGGCGATGGCGGAGGCGAAGGCCACCACGTTGATCCTGGTCACCAACACCGTCTCGGCCCGGCAGTGGAAGCACGAGCTGGTGCGCCGGACCTCGCTCACTGAGGACGAGATCGGCGAGTACAGCGGGACGAAGAAGGAGATCCGGCCGGTCACCATCGCCACCTACCAGGTGCTGACCACCCGGCGGAAGGGCGTCTACCCGCACCTGGAGCTCTTCGACTCCCGGGACTGGGGGCTCGTCGTCTACGACGAGGTGCACCTGTTGCCCGCGCCGGTGTTCAAGTTCACCGCGGACCTCCAGGCCCGTCGTCGGCTCGGGCTGACCGCGACGCTGGTCCGCGAGGACGGCCGCGAGTCGGACGTGTTCTCGCTGATCGGCCCCAAGCGCTTCGACGCCCCCTGGAAGGAGATCGAGGCCCAGGGGTACATCGCCCCCGCCGACTGCGTGGAGGTGCGGGTCAACCTGACCGACGCCGAGCGGCTGGCGTACGCGACGGCGGAGCCGGAGGAGAAGTACCGGTTCTGTGCGACCACCGCGACCAAGCGGCGGGTCACCGAGGCGCTGGTGCGCCGCCACCGGGGCGAGCAGACCTTGGTCATCGGCCAGTACATCGACCAGCTCGACGAGTTGGGGGCGCACCTCGACGCGCCCGTGATCAAGGGCGAGACCTCGAACGCGCAGCGCGAGAAGCTGTTCGACGCGTTCCGGGCCGGGGAGATCTCGGTGCTGGTGGTGTCGAAGGTCGCCAACTTCTCGATCGACCTGCCGGAGGCGACGGTCGCCATCCAGGTGTCGGGCACCTTCGGCTCGCGTCAGGAGGAGGCCCAGCGCCTCGGCCGGGTGCTGCGGCCGAAGGCGGACGGGCACGAGGCCCGCTTCTACTCGGTGGTGGCCCGGGACACCATCGACCAGGACTTCGCCGCGCACCGCCAGCGGTTCCTGGCCGAGCAGGGGTACGCGTACCGGATCGTCGACGCGGACGAGTTGCTCGGGGGGTCCCCCGCTTAGGATCTCCGATCGTGGAGATCCGAGGCGTCGACCCCCGTGACATCGAGTGGGAGCGGGATCACGGCCGCTACCGCGTGTACTTCTGGGACCGGGCGGCCGGCGCCTCCGACGAGTACGAGGTGCTGGGCGAGCGGGACGTGGAGGAGGTCCTGGCCTGGGCCGCGGCACGGGCGGCCGAGCACGGCTGGACGTACACCGTGTACCTGGTGGTGGAGGACGACCGGGGCTCGCCGGGGCTGGTGCGGTTGAGCGGGGCGATCGGCGACCCCTTCGCGTGAGCCGGGCGCCCTTGCCGGGTGCGGGGTCGCAGGCGGTCGGGAAGGGGCGGGGGCGGGAGGGTCAGCCGCGGGTGCGGACGCCGGCCTCGCGGGCGTACTCGCCGAGCACGGCGACGCCGAACGCCGTCGAGACGAAGACCTTCAGGACCCGCAGGGCGTCGCCCACCCGGTGGGCGCGGTGCTCGCCGGTGACGGCGGTGGCACCGGCGAGGTCGGCGGGGACGGGACCGGGGGTGATGGTTGCGCTGCTCATACCTCCAGTGTCGGTTTCCCGCACGCCGGGGGCATCTGTCCGAGGACGGAACCGGTGGCCGCCGGGGTCCTCCCCAGGTGCCACGGGCACCCCGTGCCCGTCCCCTACGCCTCAGGGGGGACGGGCCTCAGCCTCTCGGACGAGGCGCATGATGGGGGGATGAGCGAGCACGAGGCACTGCCGGCGGCGGTGGACGCGGAAGCACTGCTGGCCCTGGCCCGGGGGCACCACCAGCGCGAGGCACGGGCGGTCGGCACCCGGGAGGTCGGCGGCCACCTGGTGAAGGTCTACTCCCTCCGGGCTCCGGGCCGCACGGTGACGGAGCAGGACGTGGCCGCCGCGCTACGCGTCGCGGCGGAGCACCTGGGATCGGGCCGCCTCCGCGGCTCGCTCGGGCTCGCGCTACTGATCGTGCACGCCGGTGGCGACGGCGACTACGTCCTGGTCCACAGCTGGATCGAGGGGCACATGTCCGACCTGGCCGTCTTCACCGGGCCTCCCGGGCGCCCCGAACGGCTCCGCCCGGGCCGTGCCGGCCTCGGCCCCTGCGTCTGGGAGGCCGCGCTGCTGGCGCACGAACGCGAGGCGTTCGTGCGCCACGTCCTCGACGGCAGCGGCCCGCTCGCCGACCGGCTCGCCGGCTGGAGCGCGGACACCCCGGCGGGGGGCGTGCGGTGAGGGGCGCTCCGCCGGTGCGGTGAGCGCCGGGTGCCGCGGGAGCGCACGGCGCGCGCAACGGCCGGTCGGGGGCGGGCCTCCCGGCATCCGGGAGGCCGAACGCCTCAGCCCGGGACGACCCGCAGCCTCTCGTAGGGCTCCTTCAGCGCCGGGTAGTAGTCGCCGAAGCGCGGGGGCTCGCCGCCCTCGCGGGCCACAGGCTCCCGACCACCGCCCTTGTTGTGATCACCGAACGACCACTCGTCCGCAGAGGGCACGTACGGCTGCGTCGAGCAGCACACGAAGGCCTTCCACCACCTCAGGAGAGTCACACCGTGGCGTTCGCTGGACGAGCGAGTCCGCAATGACGAAGGCGCCAGCTGCTGGAACCCGCCGATAGCGAGCGACAGCAAGCACCCCTGCGGCTTCCATCTCCACACACACCACGCCTTCGGCAGTGAACGCCTGTACCTCGGCGGCGCTCTCCCGGTACAGAGCGTCGGTGGTCCAAGCACGTCCCGAACGTACGGTGGATTCAAGGCCCCCCACCTCGTGGGTCAGGAGCGCAGTCAACCCTGTGTCGGGAGCGCTGTAACGGCCGGGGGCCAGGTAGTGGTGGGAAAGCCCTTCACCACGTAGAGCCTCACGACAGATCACCAGGTTGCCCGGAACCAAGTCTTCGACCAGGGCAGCGGCGGTGCCGATGGTGATCACAGCACGGGCGCCGAGAGCGACGAGCTGTTCGACTATGAGACCGGCAGCAGGTGCGCCACGCCCGAATCCGGAGCAGAGCACGACGTTGTCGACCGTCAGATGAAGATCGGCGGACACCCAACGGTCCAGTGGTCGGGTACCGCAGCGGCGCGCTGCGATCTTCGCGATCGACGACTGGTACAGCAGGACGACGCCCGCAGCGCGGGTCAGGTCCGCCTCGGGTCGTCGAGCACGGACGTAGGACGCGTGCTCGGAGGGATGGGTCAGCGAAGGCAGCCGGTGCTTCCCGGCCGGCAGCACGACGTCACGCCTCGAGACGTTCACGAAGAGGTCGTCCTCCTCCGGATCGCCTCAGCGAGTTGTCGTTCCTCATCCGGATCAACTTCGTTGACGATGTGCCAAGGAAGCACGACATCGTCCATGTACCGCAAGTGCCGTTCGAAATCGAGGCCGTGGTCCGCCATCGCGCGCATGAGATCCTGAGGATTCAGTGACGTGAAGTCGACTTCACTGTCGTGGAGTTGCTCCAGTACGTGCCCGACCCGACGGTCTCCACGTAGACACACCGCTTCGAGGTGAAGGCGGTTGGTTTCGCCGTACTGAACGCGGTAGTGCTGGTTGAACGCATCCGCGCCGACGAGGTCACGCAGGCGGGCAGTGATGTCCTCGACGTAGCCGTCAACTCGGACGGGGTCGCTCATGGCCAGCCGCTGCGCTGGAGTACCCGGCTCCGGCATGAACTGATGCAACTTGATGACGACCGAGGCGTCAGGTCGGCCAAGTCGATCGCGGATTTCACGAGCACGGTCAGCGATCGCGAGTCGGTCCTCATGGCGTTCGCCGGGCGCTCCGATGATGAAGTAGAGCATCATCGTGTTGATGAGGTCGGAGACCTCGCGGCACCGGTCGACGGCACGGTCAACCCGCTCGGGCGTCATGGTTTTTCCGTACAGGGCGATCAGATCGGCATCGGCGAACTCCGGAGCCACGGTGATGATGCCGCGAGCCTGTGCAAGATTCAATTCGGTGAACAAGTGCCCGAAATCGCCGAGTTCGTTGACATCACGTAAGTAGTCGGGAGTCATCTCGTCGGCGCGGACTGATCCGATGATCGTACTCACCTTGACACCCCGCCCCCTGGCCTCCTCCCGGTAAGCACGAATTCGCGCAAGGAGTTCAGCACGGTGTTGGTACTGGGTGAATGTGGGGGCGCTGATGATGATGGCGGGAACACCGAGCTCTTCAAGGCGGTCAATACGGGAGATAAGCATGCTCAGTGGCGCCTGCCGGAATGGGGGCGTCCGCAAAGTACAGAAGGAGCACTTATGACGGCATCCGATCAGCGGAATTAATCCGGAAGCCGTACCGTCCGTGATCGGATGCACGAAGTGCGCATCGTGCAACTCGGTCAACGCAAGCCATTGAGCGCGCACCCGGGAAGGCACTGTGGGTGTCTTGGGTCTCACTGCGCTCACCCCTCCTCCCGCGACCAAGTCACACTCGTACATGGCCGGTACGTACAGGCCAGGAATTCGAGCGAGTTGCTCGTGGAGCGAGGTGGAGCCATCGGGAGAACGCCGATGAGTGTGCACCGTTCGTAAGAGCTCAGGCAGGGACTTCTCGGCCTCGCCGAGCGCGATGACGTCCAAGTAGTCGGCCAGGACTTCGGGGTTGGCCAGGCCACCCTGCCCTCCGACGACGAGAGGGTGAATGCCGGGTACGCGGTCAACAGCACGGCGTGGGACTCCTGCGAGGTCCAAGAGACGGAAGACTGAGTGCAGGTCGCCGGAATTGGTCACTGACAACCCGAGGACATCCGCCTCATGGACCGGCGCGACGGACTCGATGCTTCGATACGGCTCATCACCAGGAGTGGTGAGGCGATTACCTTCTTGAACCAGGCAGTCATATTGGACGGCCCGTTCCGCATGGGCAGGCAAGGTGACGTCAC
The DNA here is from genome assembly GCF_040296045.1 of Streptomyces sp. NPDC002490. Classification (NCBI taxonomy): domain Bacteria; kingdom Bacillati; phylum Actinomycetota; class Actinomycetes; order Kitasatosporales; family Streptomycetaceae; genus Streptomyces; species Streptomyces sp. NPDC002490. Next base: position 141,693 of record NZ_JBEOWM010000010.1, read on the forward strand.
GGTTGATGAGGTCATACAGAGCCATTGGCCCGTTGCACATCAGGGAAAATCCGTGCCCGTAGGGAAACATGAAGACCATCCGTAGGTCATCCCTCGCATGCCCCTTGGGGTACGGGGGGCCGAGCAGCGTCTCGCGGGCCTCGATGGAGGCGATCTCCTGAGCGATCTGAGACATGTCTGGTTCCTTCATCGACGAAGCGGAGACGAACGCCAACAGGCGCACGGGGACGCGGAAGGCATCAGACGTCGAAACTCCGGGCGACGCGCGCGGTGGCCTCCCGAATGGCGGCACAGATCTCGCGCTCGTCGTCCTCAGTGATGAGTGGATGGAAGCAGGGGCAGAGGAGACGGGCTGCGAGCCACTCGGCCCGGGGGCACGCCTGGCCGGCGACGTGAGCGCGGATGTAGTCGTGACTGGCATAGGTGGGCGGATCATTGATGATGCTGCCGAGCCCGTACTCATCCGCGAGCAGTTCCATGAGGGCATCCCGACCTGCACCCGCCCAACTCCCGGGCACAAGAAGGTTGTAGCGGTAGTACACGTGCTGGCCACCGTGGAGGACCGGGGGAAGAGTGAGGTGCCTGATGCCCTCCAGGAGTCGGGTGCGCTGGTGGGAGCGGACGACACGAGCAGCGTTCATCTCGTCCAAGCGGCCGAGCTGGGTGAGGCCAACCGCTGCCTGGATCTTGGTGAGTTGCTGGTTCGTTCCCCACTCCTGACTCAGCCCGTAGGTGCGCAGCCTCCGTAGTCTGTCAGCGAGGACAGGGTTGTCGGTGGTGACCATGCCTCCCTGCCCGAACGTCGTCATCAACTTCTTGGTCTCGAAACTGAAGATCGTCGCCCAGCCCTCGGCTCCGACCGGGAGCCCGGACGGGGTGGTGCCTCCGCAGGCACGCGCGGCGTCTACGATCACTGCCGGGGGACCGTGGTGCGGGTTGGGGTGGCGTTCGGCCAGGGCGAGGAAGGGACGCAAGTCCGCTGCCAGTCCGTTCCAATGGGTAACGAGGATGGCACGGGTACGACTGGTGAGTCGGTGCTCGACGTCCACGGGGTCGAGGTTCAGGGTCAACGGATCGGGCTCGGCGAGGACCAGGTTCCCGCCTTGGTGGATGACCGGCAGGTGGGTGCCAACGAAGTTCAGCGCGCAGCTGATCACCTCGTCTCCAGGCCGGATGTCCAGGCACTTCAGAACCATCTCCAGCGCGGTCCCACCACCGTTGAAGGCCACCGCATATCGAGCACCAGCTCTGTTCTGGAATGCATTTTCGAAAGCAGCAACGCGATCCTTTCCGCGCCACCCGATCCGCCACGGCTGGGAGTCAGCCATCACTTCCCGAACGGCGGCCTCTTCGGCTTCGGTGTACCACCCGCCCTGAGCCGGTTCGTCAGGCCAGCGCCGTGGTGTCCGGCTACGGGGCACGGTGGTGGTGTCAGTGGGCATACGGATCCTCCCGAGCACACGGTTGGACAGAGGTGCGTTCAGCTGGAATCACGCTGGCGACGGTGTTCGAACTCGGCGATCAACGAGAGCTTCGCAGCAGCGCGAGAAGCTGGGTTGTAGGCATGGGTCAGCCACTCCTCGGTGAGCTGACGGGCGAGAGCCACTCCTACGACTCCAACGCCCAGGCACAGAACCTGGGCGTTGTTGTGGGTGACGGCGTGTTCCACGCTGAGCGGGTCATGGGCGGTGACCGCACGGACGCCAGTCACCTTGTTGGCTGCAATCGCCATGCCCAAACCGGTGTGACACATCAGCAAAGCCCTGTCGACAAGGCCCGCGTCGATGAGTTGCGCCGCAGCAAAGCCGACCTCGGGATAGGTGTGCGGAACGTCGGCGGCGCCGACACCGACGACCTGCCGGACTCTGGGGTGACGTTGCAGTTGATCAGCGAGGATCGGGTGGTAGGCAGCGCCGGCCCGATCTGAGCCGATGGCGACGCGCAGTCCCGCGAGCATGAACATGGCCTCCAGAATGGTGGGTTCTGGGCCCGAGTCGAGAGGTGCCGAGATCAGATGATCGGCGGACGACCGGCTCTGGTCAGTCGCCACACCGTCCGCCAGGACATCGGCCGACGCTCTCCGTGGCCTCCGCGCACCCCCTCGGCGAACCCCTTGAACACGGTGGTCAGATTTCCGGAGGCACGGAACCGCCAGGTGCTGATCACCACCCAGGCAGACAGGTAGACGGGAACCAGCGGTGCGGGGAGACGCCGACGAGCCACCCAGACGCGGTTGCGCGCGACCATCCGGTAGAAGGGGCCGTGTCGTGCCGGGTTGGTCGCGGGATGGTGCACCTCGATGTCACCGGCGTACCAGCCGACCCGTCCGAGGTCCCACAACCGCCATGAGAGATCCACTCCCTCGTGGAAGAGGAAGAAGTGCCCGGGCCAACCACCCGCTGCATCGAAATCTGCCCGTCTCACGAGCACGACTCCCTCCGCCATGAGGGTGACGACACCCGAGCGTCGGGCGTCACCGGACCGGAGCCGGGGAACCCACCGTCCCAGGGTTTCACCAGTCACGGGGTCGGCGATCCTCGGCTGCACGTACGCGAGGTCCGCACGCCGGTCGAACTGGGCGATCAGCCGTGTGAGGGTGTGCGGGTCGGGGAGCACGGCGTCGTTGTCGAAGAAGAGCACGAACTCGGCACCTCCCGTCGCCAGCGCCCGGGCCCCGACGTTGCGCCCTTCGGGAATGCCTTCGTTGGCTTCGAGCGCCACACTCAAGGCGCCCTCGGGGACGTAGTCCGGCTCCACACCGTTCCCGACGATGACGAGGCGTAGATCGACCCCCTGCTGGGCGACGACCGAAGCCATCGCCGCACGGAACTCCTGATCCCGGTCATTCATGGTGAGGACGACGACGTCGACCGTACGTTTCGCAGCGGACTCTTCCCTGCTCACCGTGACCTGACTTTCTCCTGCTGGACTGACGCCCGCCTATGGCCGGACGCACGTGGATCCGGCGGGGCATGTGAAGGTGACCCGAAGAACGGACCTGTTGGTGCAGCCCAGCGCAGCGTAGCGCCCATGGCACTTCGGCAAGAACTCTGTGTACCCGCTCAGTGGCCTGTTCACCAACCCGGCATGAACGGTTCCGGACACGGGAGGTGTCCTCGACACCGGGCGTCTCGGGCAGGTGCCCACCTCTGGTCTCCCGCCCTCTGTTCGCGCCCCTCAGCCCGGGACGGCCCGCAGCCTCTCGTAGGGCTCCTTCAGCGCCGGGTAGTAGTCGCCGAAGCGCGGGGGCTCGCCGCCCTCGCGGGCGTGGACGAGGCGGTCGAGGTAGCACTCCCAGCCGGGGCCGATCTCGCCCAGGCCCTCGGTGCCGGCGAGGTGGTGGACGAGCGTGAACTCGGTGTGCGGGCCGGGGGTCTCGGTGAGCCGGGCCTCCAGGCGCCAGGAGCCGAAGGCGTCCTGGGTGGTCACGACCAGCCGACGGGGCGGCTCGCAGGTCTCGATGCGGACGCTGGACCGGGGCTCGCCCTCCTCGAAGGCCATCCGGACCCGTACCGTGCGGCCGGGGGCGGCGCGGCCCTCCCAGGGGCCGAACCAGAGCGCGGTGCGCTCGGGCTCGGTCAGGCTCGCCCAGACGTCGGCGACGGGGGCGTCGAAACCGCGGGCGAGGAGCAGGTCGGTGCCCTCGCCCGTGGCCAGGAGCCGGCCCGTGAGCTGCGGTGTCATGCGGCGTCCTCCGTGCGTGTGGGCACCTCGTCCATGCGCGAAGGGTAAGCCATCGGTGACGGTCCGGGACGGAAACCCGTTGGCGCGGGAGTGCCCGTCTCGCCTAAGCTCTCCGCCCTTGCCCGCCTCCCGCACGGAGTGCCGCCGCCCGGTCGGAACCGGACGGCCCGATCGTCCTGCCCGCACCCGTCCGGAAGGCCCGCACCCGTGTCCCGCACGCACCACGATCCCGTTGCCGACGCCGTCCCCGCTCCCCCGCCCGCTGCCGCCCCGGACGGTGATCCGTTGGTGCGGGAGCGGACGCACCTCGCCGCTTCCCGGGCGGCGCTGCGGGTGATGCGGGACGAGGTGGAGTCCCTCGACATCCGGGACGTGACGGCGAACTGGGTCAACCGGGAGGCGTTGGAACACCAGATCGAGTTGCGGATCGAGGCGCTGGCCGACCACGCGCACACGCCCTTGTTCTTCGGGCGCGTCGACTTCCTGTCCGCTCCGGGCCCGCAACCGGCAGCGGAGGCGGCGGGCGAGCGGTTCTACATCGGGCGCCGGCACGTGCACGACGCGGCGGGCGATCCGATGGTGATCGACTGGCGTGCGCCCGTCTCGCAGGCGTTCTACCGGGCCTCCCGGGCGGAGCCGTTGGACGTGGGGCTGCGCCGCAGGTTCGGCTACACGGGCGGGGAACTGACCGCGTACGAGGACGAGCGGCTGTCGGATCCGGTGGACCCCGGGGCCGGAGGGGGGCCGGGCGCCAGCGCGCTGCTGCAACGGGAGATCGAACGGCCCCGGGTGGGGCCGATGCGGGACATCGTGGCGACGATCCAGCCGGAGCAGGACGAGATCGTGCGCGGCGGGCTGACCGGCACGGTGTGCGTGCAGGGCGGGCCGGGCACCGGGAAGACGGCGGTGGGGCTGCACCGGGTGGCGTACCTGTTGTACGCGCACCGGGAGCGGCTGGCCCGCACCGGGACCCTGGTGATCGGGCCGAACCGGTCGTTCCTGCGGTACATCGAGCAGGTGTTGCCGGCGCTGGGCGAGGTGCAGGTGCGGCAGGCCACCTTGGAGGAGTTGGTCGGGCACGTGGAGGTGCGCGCCGTGGACGGTGCGCGGGCCGCGGTGGTGAAGGGCGACGCGCGGATGGCCGAGGTGTTGCGGCGGGCGCTGTACGCGCAGGTGACCGTGGTCGAGGAGCCGGTGGTGGTGGTGCGCGGTTCCCGGCGCTGGCGGGTGCCGGCGTACGAACTCGCGGAGATGGTCGAGGAGTTGCTGGGGCGGGGGTTGCGGTACGGGGCGGCGCGGGAGGCGCTGCCGCAGCGGATCGCGCATGCGGTGCTGGTGCGGATGGAGCAGGCGGGCGAGGCCCCGGACGACCGGGTGCAGGACGCGGTGGCCCGGGACCGGGCGGTGAAGGCGGCGGTCAAGCGGGTGTGGCCGCCGGTCGATCCGGCGACGTTGGTGTGGCGGCTGCTCTCCGACGCGGGGTTCCTGGCGGAGCACGCGGCGGGGCTGTTGGACGAGGAGGAGCAGCGGGCGGTGCTCTGGGAGCGGGCGTCGCGCGGGGTGCGCAGCGCCAGGTGGTCGACGGCGGACGCGGTGCTGATCGACGAGGCGCGGGACCTGGTGGAGCGCACCCCGTCGCTGGGGCACGTGGTGCTGGACGAGGCGCAGGACCTGTCGCCGATGCAGTACCGGGCGGTGGGGCGGCGCTGTTCGACGGGGTCGGCGACGGTGCTGGGCGATCTGGCGCAGGGCACCACCCCGTGGGCGACCCGTGACTGGGCCGCAGCCTTGGGGCACCTGGGCAAGGCGGATGCGGTGGTGGAGGAGTTGACGGCCGGGTTCCGGGTGCCGCAGGAGGTGATCGGGTACGCCTCGCGGCTGCTGCCCCGGATCGCGCCGGGGCTGGCCGCGGTGGAGTCGGTGCGGGAGGCCCCGGGTTCGCTGACAGTCCGTCACGTCATGGTGGAGGAGCGGGAGTCGGCGGTGCTGTCGGCGGTGGCGGAGGCGTTGGGGCGGGAGGGTTCGGTGGGGTTGATCGCGGCGGACGCGCGCGTTCCCGACTGGACGGCGGCCCTGGCGGCGGCCGGGGTGCCCCATCTGGCGCCGGGTGAGGAGACCCGGGCCGAGGTGCGGCTCGCCCTGGTTCCGGCCTCGCTGGCCAAGGGCCTGGAGTACGACCGGGTGGTGCTGGACGAGCCGGCGGCGGTGGTCGCGGGCGAGCCGGACGAGCGGACCGGGCTGCGGCGGCTGTACGTGGCCCTGACCCGGGCGGTGTCCGGGCTGGTGGTGGTGCACGCCGAGCCGCTGCCGCCCGCCCTGGACCGCTGATCCGGGGCGGGACGGGCGGCGGGTGGGCTCAGCCGTCGAGGGCGAGCCGCCACCGGCGGACGGCGTCCGCGGAGACGGGGCCGTCCCAGCCTTCGGGGCGGGAGGCGCCGCCGATGTGGAAGCCGTCGATGCCGCCGGCGCGCAGGGCGGGGACGTGTTCCAGGTGCAGTCCGCCGCCCACCAGGATCTGCTGCTCGTAGCCGGGCTCGCCGCTGCGGGCGGCCTCGGCGAGGAGGGTGCCCAGGCCGTCCTCGACGCCGGCGGCGGAGCCGGCGGTGAGGTAGGTGTCCAGACCCGGCAGGTCGGCGAGTTGCTTGCGCAGGGCGTCCCGGTCGGCGGCGCGGTCGATGGCGCGGTGGAAGGTCCAGCGACAGCCGGCCAGTTCGGCGGCGAGCGCCTCGATCGCGTACAGGTCGGCCTCGTCGGTGTCGGTGAGGAAGCCCAGGACGAACTCGTCCGCGCCTTCGGCGCGCAGGTCGCGGGCGGCTTCGGCGAGCGCCTCGATGGACCGGGCGTCACCGGCGGCGAAGCCGTCGCTGAGGCGGAGCATGACCCGTAGGGGGATGTCGACGGCGTCCCGGATCGCCGCGAAGGTCTCGCGGGACGGGGTCAGCCCGTCCGCGGCCATGTCGGCGACGAGTTCCAAGCGGTCCGCGCCTCCGGCCCGGGCGGCGACGGCGTCCCTCGCATCGAGGGCGATCACCTCCAGGAGTGCACGCTTGCTCATGGGGGACCCCATCTCTCGGCGGTCGGCCCGGGGGCTCCCGGAGCCTGCTGCGGTGTACGTCGGCGGACTCGCTGCCGCCGCTGCCCGCCGGAGCACCGCGTGACGCGTGCGCGTACCAACGAGTAGCTCAACAGGTCTAGTCCATTGCCAGCCTACGCCGCAAGGGCTTTCACCAACAGACGGCCCGCCCCGCAAAGCGGGTGGAAGTGGCCATGGTGGCGGGATGCCGCCGCCCACGGTACGCCCTTTCCTCCCCGTTCAGCGGCAAACCCGCTGGCCAGCGGCGTGTGCCGGCACCGCGGCCCGATCCGGGCCGGCACCGGCCCGGCCCCGTTGTGGCCGAGGCGCCACCGCCCGGGCCCCTCCAGCGCCGCACGGAACCGGCCGCCTCCCCCACGCGCCCGGCCCGCGGCGGCCCGGCGACAATGAGGACATGACGGCGGTGGACGCGGGCCCGGGCCCGGAACGGGACGAGGCGCTCCTGGCGCGCTGGGGCGAGGCCGTGCGGGAGGCCACCGGCGCCGCCGCGGCGGCGACCGACCCCGGCGTCCGGGAGTACGGCGCGGAGTTGCTGCGGCGCTGGAGCGAGGAGCCCCGGGCCTACCACACCGTCGCCCATCTGAGCGCGGTGCTGGAGCACGTCGACACCCTGGCCGCACACGCCGCCGAACCCGCGCTCGTCCGGCTCGCCGCCTGGTTCCACGACGCGGTGTACCGGCCCGACCGCTCCGAGAACGAGGAGCGCAGCGCCCGGCTCGCCGAGCGGGCGCTCGCCGAGCTGGGGCTCGACCCGTCCGCGGTGGCCGAGGTGGTCCGACTGGTGCGGCTGACCGCCGACCACGCGGTGCGGGACGGCGACCGCAACGGCGCGGTGCTGTGCGACGCCGACCTGGCCGTCCTCGCCGGCACCCCCGCCCGGTACCGGGCCTACGCGGAGGCCGTCCGCACCGAGTACCACTTCGTGCCCGACCCGGCGTTCCGGACCGGTCGGGCCGAGGTCCTGCGCCGGCTGCTGGCCCTCCCCCGGCTCTACGGCACGCCCCACGGCGCCCGGCACTGGGAGGCCGCGGCACGCCGCAACCTGACCGCCGAGCTCGCGGAACTCGCCGCTCCGCCCGCCCGGCGCGCCTGACCGGCGCCGCCTGGGCCGTGCCGCCGGGGGACGGGGCCGGGTCCGCCGGCGACCGCTTCGTGGCGTCCGCGGAGAACGCCGGATGCGACCGGAAACACACCGGATGCGGGAATGCCCACCCGCCGTCGACCCGTTGTCACCGAACATGCCTGAGCCGATACCCCACGTCCCGGAGCACGCCGCGAGCTCCTCCCAGGCCCCCTCGACCCGGCCCCCGTCCCCCGCCGACCCCCGCTCCGCCACCCGCATGCCGTTGGCGGTCCACATCCTCGGGCTGTCCGTCTTCGCGCTCGGCACCAGCGAGTTCATGCTGTCGGGGCTGCTGCCGCCGATCGCCCGCGACATGGGCGTCACCATCCCCCAGGCCGGGCTGCTGATCTCCGCGTTCGCGGTGGGCATGGTGGTGGGCGCGCCGCTGCTCGCCGTGGCGACCCTCCGGTTGCCGCGCAAGGCCACGCTGGTGGCGCTGCTGACCACCTTCGGGCTCGGCCAGGTGGCCGGTGCGCTCGCCCCGAACTACGAGGTGCTGTTCGCCTCGCGGGTGGTGAGCGCGCTGGCGTGCGCCGGGTTCTGGGCGCTGGGGGCCGCGGTCGCCATCGCGATGGTGCCGGTCACCGCGCGGGCCCGGGCCATGGCCGTGATGATCGGCGGGCTGTCGATCGCCAACGTCCTGGGCGTCCCGGCCGGCGCGTTCCTCGGCGAGCACCTGGGGTGGCGGTCCGCGTTCTGGGCGGTCGGCCTGGCCTCGGTGGTGGCGCTGGTGGGCGTCCTCACCCTGATCCCGCGCATTCCGGTGCCCGCCGAGCGGCCGCGGCTCCGCGGCGAACTGCGCATCTACCGCGACCGTCAGGTGTGGCTGGCCATCGCGGTGACCGCGCTCGCCGCGGGCGGCGTGTTCTGCGCGTTCAGCTACCTCGCCCCGTTGCTGACCGACGTGGCCGGCCTCACCGAGGGCTGGGTGCCCGTCGTGCTCGGCCTGTTCGGGCTGGGGGCGCTGATCGGGACCCTGCTCGGCGGCCGGTTCGCGGACGCCCACCTGTTCGGGGTGATGCTGTCGGGCACCGCCGCCTCGACGGTGTTGCTGACCGCGCTGGCGTTGCTGGGCCAGTGGGCGGTGGCGGCCGTCGCCCTCTCCTTCCTGCTGGGCGTCTCCGCCTTCTACACCGCCCCCGCGTTGAACGCCCGGATGTTCAACGTGGCCGGTGCCGCGCCGACCCTCGCCGGGGCCACCACCACCGCCGCGTTCAACATCGGCAACACGGGCGGCCCCTGGCTGGGCGGCACCGTGATCGACGCCGGCTGGGGCTACGCGGCGACCGCATGGGCGGGCGCCGCGATGCTGCTCACCGCGATCGGGCTGGTGGCGGCCTCGCTCCGGCTGCACCGACGGACCGCCTCCTCCCGCATCGTCGCCGGCACCCCGCGCGCGGTGCCGCTGGACGGGGCCGAGCCGAGGTGCGCCGGGGCGGCCACGGCACCGTGACCGAGCCCGTGACCCGGCGGGGGCGTCAGGGGGGCGGGGGCGCGTAGCGCGCCGAGCCCAGGGCCCAGGTGAGGTAGGCGGCGGGGAAGTTGAGGGTGGCGCAGACGACCCGGCTGACCTCGCGGACGGCGGCGGGCGACAGGCCGAGGTCCTGGGCGGCGGCCGGGGCGCGCCGCCCCAGCTCCGCCGCCCGGTCCAAGCGGTCGACGACGTGTTCGGTGACCCACTGCACGGCCTCCGCCCCGGTCAGTCCCTTCCGGTGGCGGGCGACGAGCAGGTGGTTCACGGTGAGCCGGTCGGCGCTCTCCTTCTCCGCGGACAGCAGGTCGTTGCACCCGTTGGCGGCGTCGCCGACGTGGTGGGTCAGCTCCCGCCACAGGGCGGTGGCGGCGAAGGCGGGCGGCAGTTCGACGCCGAGCACCGCCTCGGGCAGGTCGTAGAGCCACGGGCCGCTGGACCACCGGCGCAGCCGCGGGTACTCCTGCGGGGTGGGCACCGTGCCGGTGGCGCGCAGCAGGTGCTCGCGCAGGCAGCCGGCGCGCTGCTGGCGCAGATGGCGGCGGAACCGCTGCTGCCAGTGGTCGCTCATGCCCCGGCCGGTCCGCCGCCACAGGTCGGTCAGCACCTCCGCCACCGCCCGCCCGTCCCCGTCGGCTTCCCCGCGCGGCGCGGGGGCGACGGTGCCGGGCGGCCCGATCCGGTCCAGCAGCCCCCCGAAGAGGGTCTCGACCGCCTCGGGGGTGGTGCGGGACTCGACGTGGTCGTCGAGGTGGAACACCCAGATCAGCCAGCGGGCGTAGCGGAGTACCTGTTCGTCCCGCTCCTCGGACAGGACGACGGCGGCGAGCCGGTCCAGGCCGTGGGCGCGCAGTCGGACCGCCGCCGGGCCGGCGGCGAGCCCGCTCCCGGCGGCCCACTGCCGGGCCCGCCGTTCCAGCTCGGCGGCGTGCCGGTGGCGGCGGTACGGGGCGGACAGCCAGCGGGTGGCCGTGGACAGCGCGGGCCGGGCGCCCGGCCCGGGGGCCGTCGCGGACGCCGGGCCGGGCGGGGCCTGCGGGAAGGGGCCCGTCACCGCGGTGCCGCGGGGAACGGGAACCGGAAGGTGGCCCCGTACAGCCAGTTGCCGGGGGCGTCGGGGTCGGGGCTGGTGTAGTACTCGCGGACCGCGGTGAGGTACTCCGGGACGTCCAGCGCGCCGTCCGCGTTGGTGTCCAGCCGCTCGAACGCGGTACGCCCCTCGGCCTGCGACACCCCGAGCACGGCTTCCATCGCCAGGAACTCGGGCCGGTCGATCCCGCCGTCCCCGTCGGTGTCGGCGACGAGTGCCAGGGCCGTGGCGGCGGGGTGGAAGATCGCGTCGAACCGGTCGCCGTCGACGTAGGCGGCCCGCATCCCGTCCCGGTACTCGGTCGGGGTGATCCGGCCGTCGCGGTCGGTGTCGCAGTGGGCGGAGAGGGTGTCCCAGAACCGGTCGAAGGCGCCCATCAGGGCCTGGCCCTTCGGGGTGGACGAGGGTTCCGCGTAGGTGAGGAGCAGGTGGGCGGCGAGTCCGAGCAGGTCCTGGCGCTCGATCAGGCCGTTGCGGTCGGCGTCGATGTGGAGGTACGACCAGTCGAGCTTGTTGGCCAGCAGGCGTCCCGCGTCCATGGCAGGTTCCGTTTCCCCGCGCTCGGGCACCGCCCCCGGAACGTCCGTTCCGGTGCCGCGCGGATGTCGACTCCCCTTTCTCCTTAGGGCTGTCACAGCGGGCTGTCAACATCCGCCCCACTGATGAGTGAACGCACCACGGGACTCTTGCGTCAGCTCCAGGGCCCGGGGGCGGCGAGTGCCCGCAGCGCGAGGTCCACCTGGTGCGCGACGGGGACCGGTCCGGCGTCCGGCAGCAGTTGCACGATCCGGACGAGGCCGAGGAACTGGTGGGCGACGTCCTCGGCGGTCACGTCCGGGGCGAGGGCGCCGTCCGTCCGGGACCGTTCGACGGCGTCCCGACCGATCGCGGTCAGATGGGCGCGGCACCGTTCGAGGTCGGCGCCGGTCGGTGGTCCGGCGGCGAGCACGTCGACCATCGCCCGGTTGCCGGCGAGGGCGGTGAGCATCGCGGTGAAGTAGGTGCGCAGGGCGTCGATCGAGGTGGCTCCGGCGGGCAGGGCGACCCGGGCCAGCGCCGCGAGGTCGGCGCCCGTCACGGCGTGCACGAGGTGTTCGCGGGTGGGGAAGTGCCGGTAGAGGGTGCCGACGCCCACCCCGGCGGCCGTGGCGACGGCCCGCATGTCCACCGCCATCCCCGCCCGACGGAACGCCTCGCCGGCCGCGGTCAGGATGCGTTCCCGGTTGGCGGCGGCGTCGCGCCGCTGTCTGCGGTCCTGTGCCATGCCGCGACCCTATCAATCCGGAACAGGTGTTCCTCTTGGGGTATCGTTACCGGAACAGGTGTTCCGGAAAAGGGGAGGCGGTCCACGTGCGCACGATCGTGATCACGGGAGGCACCGACGGGATGGGCGCGGCCTTGGCCCACCACTACCTGACGGCGGGTGACCGGGTCGTGGCGATCGGCAGGGACCGCGCCAAGTTCGAGACGCTGGTGGCGAAGGCGTCCGCCACGGGCGGGGGCGACGCCGGGCCGCCCGTGGCGGCTCGGGCCGAGTTCCTCGCCGCCGACCTGTCCTCGGTCGCCGAGGCCCGCCGCACGGTCGGCCGGCTGACGGAGCGGCACCCGCGGATCGACGCCCTGGTGCTGGCCGCGTCCTTCGTCCGCCGACGCCGGCATCTGACGCCCGAGGGCCACGAAGCCTCCTGGGCGCTGTTCTTCCTGAGCAAGTACCTGCTGGTCACCGGGGTCGCCCCGGTCCTGGCAGCGGCGGCCCGGCCGGTGGTCGTGAACGCTGCGGTCCCCGGGGCCCGCCCCGACGCGATCGACTTCGAGGACCCGGGGATGGCCACGGGGTTCACCTTCGCCCGGTCCAACGCCCAGCAGCGACGGGCCAACGAACTCCTCGGCGTCCTCGCCACCGGGCTCGATCCCGACCTCGCCTATGTGACCTGGGGCCCCGCCCGGCTGGTCCGCTCCGGCTTCGCCGGCGAGTTCGGCACGGCCGCCAGGCTCGGCGTCACCGTCCTCGGGGGGCTGCTGGGGCAGCGCCCGGCCACCGCCGTCCGCCCACTCGTCCGGCTCCTCGACGACCCCGCTCCGGGGCGGGCGGCGTACCGCGGCGGCACCCGGCGCCCGCTCGCCGCCGGTCCCCGCGAGGCCGAGGAGTGCGCACGGCTGACGGCACTGGTCGAGGCCACCCTGTGACGCCCCCCGCCCCGGCGGCCACCGGGTGCGCCTGGCCCCGCGGCGGGGCGCACAATGGCAGGGTGGAGAACGTGTCCGGAATCGAACAGGCGCTGCACGCGGCGCGGGCGCTGGTGATGGCCGACCTGGCCGCGAGGAACGTCGCCGAAGCGGACGTGGTCTCGTTGGTGGAGGACTCGGTGACGCACCGTCGCTGGTGGGCCGAGCAGTGGCCGGAAGGCACCGCGTACCTGACCGGGCTGGTCGCCCAGGACGTGCAGGACGCGCTGCTGGAGCGGTACGGGCGGTGGCCGCTCTGCCCGGTGTGCGCCTCCGGCGAGCCGCACGCCCTGGACGTGGAGCCCGAGCTGGGCGCCGACCCGCACTGGGTGTGCAGCGAGGCGGGCGTCTCGGTGGCCCCGGTGGGTTCGCTGGGACGGCTGCCCGGCACGGCTGGTCCGTGAGCCCCGGCCGGTGACCCTGTACATCGACCCGCCGACCTGGCCCGGACACGGCCGGCTCTGGTCCCATCTGGTCAGCGACGAGTCCTTCGAGGAGCTGCACGCCTTCGCCGAGCGGATCGGTGTCCCGGCGCACGCCTTCGACCGGGACCACTACGACCTGCCCTCCCACCGCCATCCGGACGCGGTGCGGGCGGGCGCGGTGGAGGTCGGCTCCAAGGAGTTGCTGCGCCGGCTCACGGAGGCCGGTCTACGCCGGCCCAAGCACCGGCGCGCGTGAGCCGCCTTGCATGACATGCACCCGACATGGGCACCTTCTGCACACCCGTCGCCGCGGAACGTCACCCGGGTGGTCGCCGACCCCTTGACCGCCACCCGGGGGGAAAATATCTTTCCGATGTGACGGACATAGTGAAGGAAACTTCCACCCCCACGCTCCCCGCCCCCACCACGCCGGCACCGCACCCCGTACCACCCGCCGCCCTCGCCTCCCGGGTCCGCGCCCTCGCCCCCACCCTGACCCGCTCCATGCAGCGGGTCGCCGAAGCGGTCGCCGCCGACCCGGCCGGCTGCGCCGCCCTGACGGTCACCGGACTCGCCGAACGCACCGGCACCAGCGAGGCCACCGTGGTCCGCACCGCCCGCCTCCTCGGCTACCCCGGCTACCGGGACCTGCGGCTGGCCCTGGCCGGACTCGCCGCCCACCAGGAGTCCGGGCGGGCCCCCGCGGTCACCGCCACCATCCACGTCGACGACCCGCTGACCGACGTGGTCGCCAAGCTCGCCCACGAGGAGAGCCAGACCCTCGCCGACACCGCCGCCACCCTCGACGTCCAACAGCTCGGCGCCGCGGTCACCGCGCTCGCCGCCGCGGGCCGCGTCGACGTGTACGGGATCGGCGCCTCCGGGCTGGTCGGCCAGGACCTGGCCCAGAAGCTACTGCGGATCGGGGTCGTCGCCCACGCCCACCACGACCCCCACCTCGCGGTCACCAACGCGGTCCAGCTCGGCCCCGGGGACGTGGCCGTCGCGATCACCGACTCCGGCTCCACCTTCGACGTGATCGAACCCCTGCGGGTCGCGTTCGAGCGCGGTGCCACCACCGTCGCCATGACCGGCCTCCCGGACGGACCCGTCACCCAGTACGCCGACCACGTCCTCACCACCGCGACGGCCCCCGAGAGCGAACTGAGACCCGCCGCGATGTCCTCCCGCACCAGCCAACTCCTCGTCGTCGACTGTCTGTTCATCGGGGTCGCCCAACGCACCTACGACCGGGCCGGCCCCGCCCTCGCCGCCTCCTACGAAGCCCTGGCCCACCGGCGCACCCGCCGCGCCCCGCGCCCCCGCCGCTGACCCGTCGGGTGCGCCGGTCCGACCGGCCGGCGCACCCGCCCCCTGCCACCCCTCCCCTGCCACCCGTCCCCGTCCGCCCCGGAAAGAGCCCGCCATGCCCACCTCCACCACCCGCACCGCCGAGAACACGCCCGACCCGGCCCCGGAGCTGCGCACCCGGCTCGCCGCCCTCACCACCGAGGCGCACCGCCCGGAGCTGGCCGAGGTCGACCTGTTGCCCACCGCGGAGATCGCCCGGCTGATGAACGCCGAGGACCGCCGGGTCGCCGCCGCCGTCGCCGAGCGGCTGCCGGAGATCACCGCGGCCGTCGACGCCATCGCCGTCCGCATGGCCCGTGGTGGGCGCCTGGTCTACGCGGGCGCCGGCACCGCCGGACGGCTCGGCGTCCTGGACGCCAGCGAGTGCGGCCCCACCTTCAACACCCGCCCCGGGCAGGTGGTCGGGGTACTGGCCGGCGGCCCCACCGCGATGGTGGACGCCGCCGAGGGCGCCGAGGACTCCCGGGAACTCGCCGCCGCCGACCTGGACGCGCTCGCCCTCACCGCCGACGACACCGTCGTCGGCGTCTCCGCCTCCGGCCGCACCCCGTACGCGGTCGGCGCCGTCGAGCACGCCCGCAAGGCGTACGGGGCGCTGACCGTGGGGCTGTCCTGCAACGCGCACAGCGAGCTGGCCGCCGCCGCGGACCACGGGATCGAGGTGGTCGTCGGCCCCGAGTTCCTCACCGGCTCCACCCGACTCAAGTCCGGCACCGCCCAGAAGCTCGTCCTCAACATGATCTCGACGATCACCATGATCCGGCTCGGCAAGACCTACGGGAACCTGATGGTCGACGTCCGCGCCTCCAACGAGAAGCTGCACGCCCGCTCCAGACGGATCGTCACCCTTGCCACCGGCGCCGACGACACCGCCGTCGAGGCCGCCCTGGACGCGGCCGGCGGCGAGGTCAAGAACGCCATCCTGATCATCCTGGCCGGCGTCGACGCCCCCACCGCCGACCGGCTCCTGCACACCGCCCACGGCCGGTTGCGCGAAGCCCTCGCGGCAGCCGGCTGACCCGGCGGCCGGGCCACCCACCCCCCACCCTCCCGGGCCCCACCCCGACAGCGAGGTCCCCATGGCCACCACCCCGCCCCCCGAACCGCCCGAACCCGCCGCCGACGCCCCCCACCGGGCCACCGCCGCCGCCCTCCTCACCCTGGTCGGCGGCCCCGACAACATCGCCTCCGCCACCCACTGCATGACCCGGCTCCGGCTCGTCCTCCACGACCGGGCCCGGGTCCGGGACGCCGAGGTCCGGGCCCACCCGGCCGTCCTCGGGGTGGTGGAGGACGGCGAGGGCTACCAGATCGTGCTGGGCCCCGGCCGCGCCGCCCGGGTGACCCGCGCCCTCGACGCGCTCCTCGCCCGCGCCCCGGGCGCCCCCGCCCCGGCCACCGCCGTCACCACCCCCGTCACCGCCGAGGACCTCGCCGCCCGGGGCGCGGCCCTGCGCGCGGACCGCGCCCGGCGCAACGCCACCCGCGGAAAGCTCCTGCTGCGGCGCGTCGCGGCGGTGTTCGTCCCGCTGATCCCCGCGCTCATCGGCTGCGGCATGCTCGCCGGACTCAACGGCCTCCTCGTCAACGCGGGCCTCCTCCCGGGCCTGACCCCGGTGCTCGGCGCGCTCGCCTCCGCCTTCATGGCGCTGATCGCGGTGTTCGTCGGCCTGAACACCGCGCGCGAGTTCGGCGGCACCCCGGTCATCGGCGGGGCCGTCGCCGCGGTCGTCGTCTACCCCGGCGTCGACGCGATCAGCGTGCTGGGCCAACCGCTCGTCCCCGGCCAGGGCGGGGTGCTCGGCGCGCTCGGCGCGGCCCTGCTCGCCACCGTGATCGAGAAGTGGTGCCGCCGTTGGGTCCCCGAAGCCCTCGACGTGATCGTCACGCCCACCCTGACCCTGCTGCTGACCGGACTGGTCACGGTGTACGCGCTGATGTACCCGGCGGGTCGGGCCGCCCGGGCGATCGGAGTCGGCGCGGACTGGCTGCTCGTCCACACCGGGGTCTTCGCCGGGCTGGTCCTCGGCGGACTCTTCCTGCCGCTGGTGATGCTGGGGCTGCACCAGGCGTTGATCCCGCTGCACACCACCCTCATCGAACAGCAGGGCTACACGGTGCTGTTGCCGGTCCTGGCCATGGCCGGGGCCGGCCAAGTGGGCGCGGCGGTGGCGGTGTTCGTCCGACTGCGCGGCAACCGGACGATCCGGGCCACCATCCGCTCCGCGCTCCCCGCCGGAGTGCTGGGCGTCGGCGAACCCCTCATCTACGGGGTGTCGTTGCCGCTGGGCCGCCCCTTCGTCACGGCCTGCGCGGGCGGCGCCGCGGGCGGCGCGGTGGTCGGACTGTTCTCGATGCTCGGCACCAAGGTCGGCTCCACCGCGATCGGCCCCTCCGGCTGGGCGCTGTTCCCGCTCGTCCAGGGCAACCGGGGCTTCGGCACCACCCTCGCCGTGTACACCGGGGGGCTGCTCGCCGGCTACGCCGTCGGCTTCCTGGCCACCTACTTCTTCGGCTTCACCCGCAGCGCCCTCGCCGAACTCAACGCGGAACCGGCCCCCGAGGCCCGGACCGGCCGGGAGCCGGCCCCCGTCTGACGTCCGCCGGGGCCTCGCCCGGCACAATGGCAGGATGACGAACCGACGACGGGGGTTGATCGCGGCAACGGCCCTGGTGGGCGTGGCGGCCGTCACGGCCGGCGCCTGGTGGGCCGGGCGCGAACCCCAGTGGGACGGGGCGGCGTTGCGCTCCGCGGTGGCCGAGGTGACGGACAACCTCAACAAGGGCCCGCACCCCTACGTCCTCAACTACGGCGACGCCATCGAACACCGCGTCGGCGACACCGGCAGAGGCCCCGACGACGAGGTGTTCGTGGTCCGGGTCGACGCCCCGCACGACACCTCCCGGGAGGACGCCCGCGCCCCGCACCTCTACCAGGTCTCCACCGAGGACGCCCGGGTCTGCCTCCGCGTCACCCGCACCGACCCCCGCCCCAGCGCCCGCTTCACCGGCCTGTCGGCCCGAACGGCGCCGTGTCCGGGGTGAGTCCGGGAGATCGGGAGCGAGGGAGAACGGCGTACGGCGTCAGACCCGGAGGGGCCAGCGAACGGCGTTGCCGAGGGCGAGTTCGTGCCGGCCGTCCGGGTGGACTGTGAGGCCGTAGGCGGCCGGGCCCGGCCGCCCGGCCTCGTTCCACCCGCTGAGCAACGGGGCGCGCTCGGTCCACAGATCCCGGGGGCCACCGCGCACGAGGCTCGCCGTGCCGTCCCCGTGAGGGGTGATCCGGGCCCACGACTCCGAGTCGGGGTGGACGAGTCCGTACGTCCTCCGTTCGTCGAAGACCAGGGAGAGTTCGAGGACGTCGGGCTGCGACAGGGCGCCGAGGAAGCGCGGCATCCCCTCGTCGAGGGCCACCGGTAGCTCGATCTCCCGGCCCTCGCCCTCCGCGGTCGCGAGCCGGCCGGCATGGGCGCGTGCGGGCGTCGGTGCGTCGCCCGGGGCGGCTCGGACGGTCATGAACGCCGCGAGGGCGGGCAGGAAGCGGCCGGTGGCGAGCCCGTGGTCACCGATGGTCAGGGAGACGAGGCCGTTGCCGACGTTGGCGACGATGGTGCCACCGCGGACGACCTGGGCCCGCCATGGGTCCGGTACGCGCCCGACCCCGTACGTGGCGATCAGCGCACCGTACGGCGCATGTTCTGGGCACCCCTCGTTCCCGTCCCCGACCGTGAGCACGGGCGCGCAGCCGGCCGCGGCAAGGTGTTCGGCGGCCGCATCGACGAGGGCCGGGTCGACATCGCGGGAGACGACTCGTGGCGAACCGTACCGGTGGCTGAGGAGGGCGGCGTTGTAGCCGGGGCCGGTGCCAAGGTCCAGCACAGGCAGCGAGTCGTCCGCGGGGGCCAGGGCTTCGAGCATGAGCGCCATCACGGTCGGTTGACTTGAGGAACTCGTCGCCGTGCCGTGCACGTCGTACTGCGTGTTCAGCGAGGAGTCGGTGTAGACGGCTTCGAGGTATCCCGGGTCGCCCTCGCGATAGGTGATCGGATCACCGGCCGCGCGCGTGGTGAAGGTGGACACGAACAGCTCTCGGGGGACGGCCTCGAACGCCGCGCGCCAGGCGGGCGAACGCAGGACGCCGTCCTGCACGAGCCGTTCGACCATGCGGTGGCGTAGTTCGTCGGGTGGAGCGGTGACCGCGGTCACGGGTGTTCTCCTTCCAGGAGATCGGCAAGGGCGTGAGCAATGGGGGCGCGGAGTTCGGGTACGAAGCCCCACTGCCCATTCGGATTCACATCGACCAGGTACCAGTGGCCGTCATCCTGATCAACGACGAAGTCACATGCCGCGTAGCGCAGTTGCAGTGCATCGAGCAAGGCGGCCATGCCTCCGGCCACTGGAGCGGGGACCTGACACGGCCGGTACGTGTTGTTGTCGTAGTCCGTGCGGAAGTCGATCCGCCCCGCGGCGGATCCCGCGTGGATCTCCGCTGCGAACAGTTGGCCGCCGACAGCGGTCAACCGCACCTCGTACGCCTTGGGCACCCACTGTTGGAACTGGTGAGCGGTGAGGTTGACCGTGTCCTCGATCTCGTGGGCCCGTACCTGCGTGGTCCACAGGGCGTGTGCGTCGGCGCCCCGGCTGGTCGGCCCACCGGGGCCGAGTCCCTTGTACGCGGCGACCTTGCCGGGCAGCGAGTCGACGAACCCCCGGGCCGCGACGGGATCGTTGGTGATGAGCGTCCGGGGGACGGAGAGCCCGCAGCGCGCCGCCGTGGCCAGGGCCACGGGCCTGAGTTCGGCATGGGCGTTGCGGCTGGGATGGTTCACCCACGGACAGTCGAGCGCGGCGAGCAGGCCGTGGAAGCCTGCACGCGCCTCGGACCTCGCCCATCGGGCATCGTGGTCGGTCATGTCCGGGTGCGGACGGAAGGGGGAGGGTCGGCGGTAGTAGACGGCATGCACATCGTCCAGGGTCAGGTCTCGGTGCTGACCATGCAGAACGCTGGTCCACGTACTCGTCTCGGGACCGAGGTGGGCTTCCACGGTCAGCCCGTCGGAGAAGTCACCGGGGTCGAGCCGGTACACGGGCACACCACGGGCGGTCAGCTCCGATACGACCAGGTCGGATGTCGCATCGAAGGCACGCGTCAACACCAGGACCGTCATGGGGCGCTCACTCCATTTTGCGAATGGGTTGGTCAGTCGGTGTCGTTCTCGATACTGGTGTCGGGCTGGTGGTCCTCCCTGGTCTCCTGCACCGTGGTCAGGGCGGTCCCCATTGAGGGCTCGTGGATGAAGGGGGTGCCGTCCGCGGTGACGCTGATCTGCCGATCGGGGCAGAGAGTCAGCAGGGGGGACACCTTCGTCGTGTCGGGCAGCGCGACCGGCACCGCCCTGGTCAGGCCGAATGGCCGGATGGGGGTGGTCCGGATCGGCCGGGGTGCGGGCGGTACTGCACGCTCAGCGGTGAATGTCATGGCAACGCAACTCCTTCTATGGTTCACGGAATGTGCCGGCAGGATCACGGGCTCAGCCCCCATGGGGGCAGGCGGCCCGGGCGGGGGGCTGTGCCGTGAATGTCTCCCGTTCGGCCGGGCACGTGGACTGCGCGGTGCCGGCGAGGTGCCCGGTACGCGCCCCCTTCGCCTTGTGTGCCGGTACGAGCACACACCGCAATCGGCCGGAGGACAATGGAGTGCTCCGATCCAGCACCGATCCCCAGCAGGAGGGCCACCCGATGCTCGACCAACTCCGCATGGACATGCGGGAGGCGCGTAGGGCCTCCGGAATGGTGTGGGCACGGTTCGCCCGTGAGGCCGGGTTCGGCGAGGCGTACCTGCGCAACGTGGAGAACGGGAACCGGTCCGTGACGGCAGGTGTTGCCGCCGCGTACGACAGGGTCCTGCGCACCGGGAACGCTTTCACGACCACGCTGCACGACCACGGTGCGTCCGGCACCACGGGTCCGCCCTGGGACCGGCCCAGCAGCCTCGCCGTTCTCACCGGCCTGCTGAAGGGAAGCGGTGTGGATCGCAGGGGATTCCTTTCAGCCGGAGCAACGCTGGCCGTTTCCGCGAGCAGTTGGTCCCATGCCCTGGAGTCGGGCGGACCGGACGGGACGTCCCTCGCCGTACCCGAGGGCGGCCCCGCGATCCTGGCTCATGTGGACGACCGTCTCGATCACTTACGGCGTCTCGATGACGAAATCGGCAGCGGCACGGTGTGGCAACTCGCCCGCAGTGAACTCTCCTTGATCGTTCGGCTGATCACGTCGCGGAGGTACGACGGCTCGACCGTGGACCGCTTGCACGCCATGGCTTCCGAGGCCGCGCGACAGGCAGCCTGGGCGGCGTTCGACCAGAACCGCCCTGGCATCGCCCAGCGGTACTTCGACGGTTGCCTACGCGCCTCCGCAGATGCGGGCGATGCGTTCAGCGGCGCCTACGGGCTGTCGTTCGCCGCCGTCCAGTGCTACTCCACCCCGGGCCAGGCAGGCAGAGCGGTGTCATTGCTCCAGACAGCACGAGACCGGGTGGGGCGAAGGGCGACTCCACGCATGCGCGCCATGCTGGCCGCCCGCACGGCCCGTGCCCTCTCGGTGACCGGCGCCAGGAAGGAATGCGCCCACCAGCTCCACCTCGCCCGGACCGCTCTGGACGAGGGAATCCGTGACGAAGACCCGAAGGCCCTGTACTGGGTGGACTACGGCGAGATCGAAATGATCGCCGGTTCGGCGGCACTGCGTCTCGGGGACCCTGCGGAGGCGGTGCGCCGCTTCGAAGCGGCCGTGGCGTCCTCGTATCCCGGCGACGACGAGTACCCGCGCAGCCATGCGATCTATCTGGCCCGAGCCGCGGAAGCACACCTGGCCCTGCATGACCTGGACGCCGCGGTCGCCGCGGCGCGCCACGCGTCCCGCTGTCTCGGCGCGGTCGACTCGGTCCGCTCGGCATCCGAACTGAAGGCACTCCGCGCGAGGTTGGCGCCGCACGCCTCGCACGCTGCGGTACGCGAGTTCCTACACCTCGGGTAGCCCGAGCAACCGACGCAGGCGCTTGGCCGCCACCTGGTCGTCCAGGGCCAGCAACGGGGTGATGCCCATCCGATGGGCCGCGGCGAGGTTCTCCTCGCTGTCGTCGACGAGCAGGCACCGTTCGGCCGGCACGCCGAGCTTGTCGAGCACCAGGCGGAGAACGGCGGGGTCGGGTTTGCGCAGACCGTGGTCAGCGGAGAGGACCACCTCGTCGAAGGTGCCCGCCAGGTCGAACCCCGCGTAGGGGTCGTACGGCTCCCGCCCGAGGCTGTTGGACAGCACCGCGGTCCTGATCCCGGCGGCCCGGGCCTGACGCGCCACTCCGAGCATGCCGTACGCGGGGAACGCGTCGTGGAGGTACCGGGCCATCAGGTCGTCCGGCACCACGCCGAGCAGGGCCGCGAACCCGGCGTTCCATTCGGTCTGGGCGATCTGTCCGAGTTCGAGCCTCCGGAAGAGTTCCTGGCCCCGCGGGTCGGCCCAGGCCCGGAGGAAGGTGCCCCGACGGAGGCGTTCCCGGTCCTCGAAGGAGGAGATCACCTCGACCATGTTGAAGGTCAGGACACCGAAGAAGTCGAAGATCACGCCGCCGTAACCGGGCTCTGCGGAAGTCGCCATCCACCAAGCCTACGGACCCGTGGGGAAGTTGCGCCGCCGTACGCCGTGCAGCACGCGGGCCGATCCGTGGGCG
Organism: Streptomyces sp. NPDC002490; assembly: GCF_040296045.1. Classification (NCBI taxonomy): domain Bacteria; kingdom Bacillati; phylum Actinomycetota; class Actinomycetes; order Kitasatosporales; family Streptomycetaceae; genus Streptomyces; species Streptomyces sp. NPDC002490. Next base: position 163,903 of record NZ_JBEOWM010000010.1, read on the forward strand.
TCCCGACCCGGACCGTCTCCCCTCGCTGCGGGGAGGGTGTTCCTCCACCTCGGGCGGGTCCGTGCGGGGCGCGGCGCTCCGTACCGACCTTCGGGTACGAGATTTCCCATGCGATGCCCGAATCCTTGCACGGACGCTCAGCGAAGGGCGAACACCGATCACAGCAATACCCGTGCGGCCCCGCGGAAAAGGGTCATGCGTTCCGGATTCACGATCAAGTGAGAATCTCCGGCACCCCAGCTTGGCCAGCTTCTTGCCTTGACCGGTGGCGGAGGAGCCCCGACCATCATCCGTGAACACCCACCCGGAGAAGCATCAGGAACGAATGGAGAAAGGTGATGTCTGGGAAGTCACGCAAGAAATCCGGGAACTCCTTGGCCCGCCGTGCGTCCCGGACCCTGCTCGCCGCAGTTCTCGTCGCGCCCGCGGTGCTCGTGTCCTCCCCCACCGCGCAGGCCGCCTCCTCGGAAGCCCGCGCGCTCCCGGGCCGGTTCTACTCCGACGGCGTGAACATCCGCAACGCTCCGCGGCTCAACGCCACGGTGCGGGGGCTCGGGTACCGCAGCCACCGCATCACCGTGCACTGCGGCACCCCCGGTCCCCTGGAAACGTACTGGTGGCGCATCACCAACAACACGACCGGGGTGCGTGGATACATCGTCCAGGAACACGGCGGCCCGTCGAGCGACCCCGGCAGGTGCTAGCCGGCGGCACCGCCCGCACCGGGACCTTGCCCGCCGCACACCGCTCCGCCCGCTCGGCCCCGGCCGTGCGCACCGACTCACCAGCACGCCCCTCACACGGAACCAGGAGAATTCCATGCGTGGGAAAAGAGCCTTCGCCAGCGCGGGGATCGGTACCGCACTCGTCCTCGGCCTCGTGGCCGCCCCGGCCCACGCGGAATCGGTGAAGTCCACCGCCTCCGCAGCCTGCTACGTGTACGTCAGTCCCAGCGTCGGATACCTCAACGTCCGTGCCGCCAAGAGCTCGACTTCCCGGCTGATCGTCAAGTACACGGGAACTCGCCTCACTCCCCAGGGTTGCGAGTACGAGGAGACCGGATCGTCGTACCGGTGCAATGCGGGCGAACCGCAGTACAACAATTGGGCGCCGGTGATCTACAACGGGGTCAAACGCTACGTGGCCATGGAATGCAGTGGCGGATGGGGGGCTTGACCGGCGACGGCGCAGCCTCCGGGCACCCCCGTCGGTCCGGGAGGGTGCCGGTGCCCTCGGGTCACCCGGGGCAGTGGGTGTCGCGGGCGGGGAGGGTGCCGTGCAGCAGGTACGCGTCGACGGCGCGCCGCACGCAGTCGTCGGAGTGGTTGAGGTAGACGGTGTGCGCCCGGGCGGCCAGCGTCACGAGTCGGGAGCCGCGCATCGCCCGGTGCATCCGCAGACCTGACGGGTAGGGGGCACGGGGGTCCCCGGTGGCCTGGATCTGGAGGGCCGGGACCCCGTTGTCGATGGGGACCAGGGGCTGCAACGGCTCCCGTTCCCAGAACGCGCAGGGGAACGGCGCATGGGTCAGGGGTCCGAAGACGGGCTGCGAACGCCGGCTGCGCTCCACCACCCGCCGGTAGTGGCCGAGGCTGCGGGGCACCGCCGCGTCGGCACAGATCATGGCGAGCGAGGCCGAGTAGTCCCTCGCCTGGGTGCTCCCGGGGCCCGCGAACATCAGGTCGAGGGTCGCCCGCAGCGCCTGCGGCACGGTGACCGGCCGCCCCTCGGCCGCGTCCCGTAGGACCCGCAGCATGCCCGCGGCCTCGGGGTTCGCCCGGTCGTCGATGAGCGCGAGGTAGAGCAGCAACGGAAGTTCGTGGTCGGTGATCCGGTGCTCGCCGATCCGGATCGGCTCCCGGGCCGCCCGCTCGATCATCCCCTCGACTCCGGCGCGCACCGCCGCAGGCGTGGCGCCCAGACCGTACGCACCGTCCCGGGGCGCCGCCCAGCGCGCGAAGTCGTCGAGGGCCCCCTCGTAGGCGGCGCCCTGGCGGCGCACCATGCGGAGCGGGTACTCGGCGGGGTCGGACGCACTGTCCAGGACCAGGCGGTCCACCCTGCCGGGGAACATCTGCGCGTACGTCGCGCCCAGGATCGTTCCGTAGGACTGCCCGAACCACGAGGTGCGCCGCTCGCCCAACGCGGCACGGACGAGGTCCACGTCCCGCGCGATGTTGCGCGTCGACAGATGGGGGATGGACTCCGGCGCGTTGCGCCAGCACTTCCGGGCGTCTTCACGGGACAGCCGCGCGCTCTCCTCGAACCCGGCCCGACCGGTCCCCGGCGCGTACAACAGCCAACTGCTGCGGTCGAGTCCGCAGTCGACCGGTGTGCTCCCGCCTCCGCCGAGCCCGCGGGTGTCCATGCCGATGATGTCGTACGCCGCCGCGACTGCCGGGCTCATCGCCCTTTGCAGGTCCGCCGGCATGCCGAGCCCCCGGGACCCGGGGCCGCCCGGATTGGTCTGGAGGATGCCGCGCCGCCGGGCCGGGTCCTCCGCCGCGATCCGCGAGACGGCGACGGTGACGGTGCGCCCCCGCGGGTGGCCGTAGTCGAGCGGGACAGTGAGGTGCGCGCACTCGGTGCCGCTCGCGGTGAGCGAGGCGTCCGCACACCTTCCCCAGTCGACGGACTGGTTGCGGAACCGGTCCAGGCCGTCGGGGGACCCGGACCGCGACGCGGGAGCGGACGTCCCGGGAAGCAGTCCGAGGGCCGCGACCGAGAGGACGGCCAGGCCGAGCACTCTGATCCTCTTCACGTTCCGCGACGCTACCGCCACCGTCCCGGACACCGCCCGGCCAACGGCGACGTGTCGTCCACCCGTCACACGACCTCGGTCGTCCAGCACGGCGACCCCCGCACGGCGGAGCGAGCCGTGCCGTACGGGTCAGGGGTCGCGTGCCCCTCCCCGCCGCACCACCCCGCCCGGGCATCGGAGGGCTGCGGCACGAAGAACCCTGCCTCCCCGAACACCGGGGAGGCAGGGCGAAGTCCAGCCGAACCGAGGACCCGGGAATCACACCCCGGACGCACACACCAACGTCACGAAGCCCGCCCAACTCTCCGGACTCACCAGCAACACCGGGCCACCGGACACCTTGCTGTCCCGCACCGGGACCACACCGTGCGCCGAAGCGACAGCGGGCGCCCACTCGACGCACTGGCCGCCGTTGGGTGCGCTGTAGGTGCTCTTCACCCAGCTCGCCGTCCCGTAAGTGTTCTCACTCACGCCTGTACTCCTCACGCATTCGCCAGATCCGGTCAAGGGTCGCGCGACGGCCCAACGCCTCTACGAAGAACCCTGCCTCCCCGAACGCCGAGGAGGCAGGGCGAAGTCCAGCCGAACCGAGGACCCGGGGATCACGCGTCGGACGCACGCACCAACGTCACGAAGCCCGCCCAACTCTCCGGACTCACCAGCAACACCGGGCCACCGGACACCTTGCTGTCCCGCACCGGGACCACACCGTGCGCCGAAGCGAAGGCGGGCGCCCACTCGACGCAGGTACCACCGTTGGGCGCGCTGTAGCTACTCTTCACCCAGCTCGCCGTCCCGTAAGCGTTCTCACTCACGCCTGTACTCCTCACGCATTCGCCAGATCCGGTCAAGGGTCGCGCGACGGCCCAACGCCTCTACGAAGAACCCTGCCTCCCCGAACGCCGAGAAGGCAGGGCGAAGTCCAGCCGAACCGAGGACCCGGGGATCACGCGTCGGACGCACACACCAACGTCACGAAACCCGCCCAACTCTCCGGACTCACCAACAACACCGGGCCACCGGACACCTTGCTGTCCCGCACCGGAACCACACCGTCCACCGAGACGACAGCGGGCGCCCACTCCACGCACTCGCCACCATTGGGCGCGCTGTAAGTGCTCTTCACCCAGTCGGCCATTCCGTAAGCGTTCTCACTCACGCCTGTACTCCTCACGCATTCGCCAGATCCGGTCAAGGGTCGCGCGACGGCCCAACGCCTCGGCCCGCAGTTGATCGTAGACCTCACCCGCAGCAGTCGTGATCTTGGGCGCATCCTGCGGCCGCCCCGTCACGGGACCCTCCGCGTAAAGCAGCGTAGGCCGGGAGTCAAAGGCCAGCAACGTAAAAGGAGTCGCAACCGCCGGCGCTGCTTCGAAGGGCAGCAACTGCAAGGTCACCTCTGACCGCTCCCCGTCTTCGAGGAGTCGGTCGAGCTGTCCAGCCATCACCTCCGGTCCGCCCGCCCGTACGCGTAGACACGCCTCGTGGAGCACCACCCATAGCTTCGGGGGTGGCGGTTCGGCACGGTTGAACACCTCGCGGCGGCTCATCCGCGCCGCCACCTTGGACTCGACCGACTCCGCCGTCATCCCCGGCGAACTCAACCGGTATGAAGCGCGGGCGTACTCGGGAGTTTGCAGCAACCCCGGTACGTACAGGGTGGAGTAGTTGAAGATACGCACCGCCCGGCGTTCGTAGGTCAGGTACGGCATGAACCAACTGGGGTGGTCGCCCTCCAGGGCGCGTTCTCGCTGGCGGGTCAGCATGACGCCGGTGCCGAACGCCTTGTCACAGCCGACGGCGAACCGCTCGCTGGGGTGGACGACGCCCTTCTCCACCTTGCAGACGTAACTCGGCGAGTAGCCCGTCACCTTCCCCAACGCCTGAAGAGTGATGCGACGGGTCCTGCGCAGCTCCCGAACGTCAACACCGAACGTCTCAAGTGGATTCAAAAACTCTGATGGTTCGTCATCTTTCATCGCGATGACCTGCCCCTTCCTGCGAACCGGCAACTCGAACACCGGTTTGGGTCTTGAGCCCCCCTCCGTCAACTCTACTCACCCACAGCGACCTTGTGGTCACATCGAGAAACAAACCCCGGCCGAGACCGGGTCCCGAGAATCAGGTGAGACGACCGATGTTCCTCAATGACGAGGGAGAGGTTCTGCCTCCCGCTGCCGCGCTGACGTTCCCGCCGTGCGTCTGCGGCTACCCCCA